>JBIJAD010000048.1:0-15310 GCA_044345955.1 Lysobacteraceae bacterium | reverse complement strand
CATGATCGTGGAGCGCGAGGAGGAGATCGAAGCCTTCATCGCCCGCGAGTACTGGACCATCGAGGCCGAGTGCGCGCATCCGTCGCAGGCCTTCACCGCCAAGTTGACGAAACTGGACGGCAGGAAGTTCGAGCAGTTCACGGTCACCGATGGCGACACCGCCGAAGCCGCGCGCAAGCGGATCGTGGCCGCCGCGCAGGGCGTGCTGCAGGTCACCGACGTCGCCAGCAAGGAGCGCAAGCGCCGTCCGGCACCGCCGTTCACCACCTCCACCCTGCAGCAGGAAGCGGCGCGCAAGCTCGGCTTCACCACCAAGCGCACCATGCAGGTCGCGCAGAAGCTGTACGAGGGCGTGACCCTGGGCGAAGAAGGCACGGTCGGCCTGATCAGCTACATGCGTACCGACTCGGTCAGTCTGTCGATGGAGGCGCTGGGCGAGCTGCGCGACGTGATCGCCCGCGACTTCGGCACCCGCGCGCTGCCGGACAAACCCAACTTCTACCAGACCAAGTCCAAGAACGCGCAGGAAGCGCACGAGGCGGTACGTCCGACCTCGGCGTTGCGCACGCCGGCCAGGGTCGCCCGCTTTCTCAGCGACGACGAGCGCCGGCTGTACGAACTGATCTGGAAGCGCGCGGTCGCTTCGCAGATGGTGCCGGCCACGCTCAACACGGTCAGCGTCGATCTGGCCGCCGGCCACGAGCACAGCTTCCGCGCCAGCGGCACGACGGTGGTCGATCCGGGCTTCCTCGCCGTGTACGAGGAAGGCAAGGACCAGAAGAACGCCGAGGACGAGGACGAGGGCCGCAAGCTGCCGGCGATGAAGCCCGGCGACCGCATCCCGCTCGACCGCGTCCACGCCGACCAGCATTTCACCCAGCCGCCGCCGCGCTTCACCGAAGCGGCGCTGGTCAAGGCGCTGGAGGAATACGGCATCGGCCGTCCCTCCACCTACGCCTCGATCATCCAGACCCTGCTGTTCCGCAAGTACGTCGAGATGGAAGGCCGCAGCTTCCGCCCCAGCGACGTCGGCCGCGCGGTCAGCAAATTCCTCAGCGGGCACTTCACCCGCTACGTCGATTACGACTTCACCGCGAAGATGGAAGACGAGCTCGACGCGGTCAGTCGCGGCGAGGAGGACTGGGTGCCGCTGATGGAGAAGTTCTGGGCCCCGTTCAAGGAGCTGGTGGAGCAGAAGACCGAATCGGTCGATCGCAGCGAAGCCACCGGCGCGCGCGAACTCGGCACCGACCCGGCCAGCGGCAAGCCGGTCAGCGTGCGTCTGGGCCGCTACGGGCCCTACGCCCAGATCGGCACCGCCGAGGACGACGAGAAACCGACCTTCGCCTCGCTGCGCCCCGGCCAGAGCATGCACCGGATCACCCTGGCCGAAGCGCTCGATCTGTTCCGTCTGCCGCGCAAGCTCGGGTTGAGCGACGGCCACGAGGTCAGCGTCGGCATCGGCCGTTTCGGACCGTTCGCCAAACGCGGCAGCACCTACGCCTCGCTGAAGAAGGAAGACGATCCCTACACCATCGATCTGGCCCGCGCGGTGTTCCTGATCGAGGAGAAGGAAGAGATCGCGCGCAACCGGATCATCAAGGAGTTCCCCGGCAGCGACATCCAGGTGCTGAACGGCCGCTTCGGCCCCTACATCAGCAACGGCCGTCTCAACGGCAAGATCCCGAAGGATCGCGAACCGGACTCGCTGACCCTGGAGGAGGTGACCCGCCTGCTGGAGGAAACCGGCAAGCCTGCACGCAAGGGCTTCGGCGCGAAGAAGGCGGTGGCGAAGAAGGCGCCGGCGAAGAAGGCCGGCGAGTCCGCGACGGGGGCGCCGAAGAAGGCTGCGGCGAAGAAGACGCCTGCGAAGAAAGCAGCGAAAAAAACCGCCGCCAAGAAGGCCGGCAAGACGGCCGCCGCGAAAAAACCCGCGCGGGCGTCGGTATTCGTGCATCCGGAACCGGCCAGACCGCTGGTCACGCAGGCCGCGGTCAAACCCGGGCTCAAGCGTGTGGTGAAGAAGGACGCGGGCTGAACCCCTGCGAAGCCGCGCCGCCGCGACACTTCCCAGCGTCGCCGCGACGTAGCACGATGCGGCCATGCGTGTCCCCTTCGCCCTGCTGCTGTCGGCCTTGCTGCTGCCTGCCTGGCCCGGCAGCGCGGCGGCGCAGGCGGGCGACGCGGTCATCATCTACCGCTGCACCGACGCCCAGGGCCGCCTGACCCTGCGCGACTCGCCCTGCGCCCGCGGCGAGCGTCAGGAAACCCGCAGCATGGCCCGGCCCAAGGATGCGCCGCCGCGGCCCGCACCGCCGGCGGCTGCCCGCGATCCGATGACCGTCGCCGCCGTCGCGCCGCCGCCGCACGTGATCGTGCTGCAGCCGCCGCGGCCGCTGTACGAATGCGTCACCCCCGACAACGAGCGTTACGTCAGCGACAGCCCCGAGGGCAATCCGCGTCAGGTCCCGGCCTGGGCGCTGGGCGCGCCGCTGTTCGGCCAGGCCGTGGTCCACGAACCGGGCCGGATCGATTTCCGGGTCGAGAACGGCCGCGTCAGCGGCAACTACCGCAGCGGCAGCATCGGCACCGTCTGGGTCCCGACCCCCGCGGCCTACGGCGATACGGTCTGGGTTCGCGACAGTTGCCATGCGCTCCCGCCGGTCGAGGTCTGCGCGCGCCTGCGCGAGCGTCGCGACGATCTGCGCCGGCGCTACACCATCGCCCAGCCCTCCGAACGCGCCCGGCTCGGCCGCGAGGAACGCGGCATCGACGCGCGGCTGCAGCAGGACTGCCGCTGACATGCACCGCCGTTCGTCGCCCGCGCGCAGGGCGTCCGTGTTCGCGCTGCTCGTCCTCGGCGGATGGGCGTCGGTCGCTGCGGCCCAGAACGAGATCGTGATCTACCGCTGCGTCGATGCCGCCGGTGCGGTCACGCTGCAGAACGACGTGCCCTGTCCCAAGGGCAGCCAGCAGACCGTGCGCCGGGTCGCGCCGCTGCCCGTCCGCGCGCCGCCCCCACCGGCCGCAGCCGCGCCGCCGGTCGCCGCGCCGGCGCCTGCCGCGCCGCCCGCTCCGACCATCGCCGATGTCGCGGCGCCCGCAGTGCGCAGCGCGCCGCCGCCGCTGTTCCGCTGCCGCACCTGGGACGATCGCGACTACCTCGGCGACAGCAGCGAACCGCCGGCGACCTGCGTCCCGCTGCAGACCGTGGGCATCGACGGCACGCCTTCGCTCGCCGCGGGCAGTGCCTGCGAGATGCGTCGCGACGCCTGCGAACCGGTGCCCGCCGAACAACTGTGCACAGCCTGGAAGAAACGCGTGGACGAAGCCGAATTCCGCTGGAAATTCGGCGGCGGCCGCGACGACGCGCGCAAGACCGAATTCGAGCGCCTAGCCGCGATCCATCGCGGCAGCGATTGCGTGCGCTGAGCCTCGTTCACGGCGGCAGGCATTCGATCTTGAGCTTGTCGCCGTCGAGGCGCGCGCGGATGTGACGCGAGCGGTTCCTGCAGCGCGAGCGTTCCGGCGTCCAGCCCTGCCATGCCGAAGAACCGAGTTCGAGGTCGCCGTCCGGGCCGCATGCGCCCACGGAGCCGTCCGCGTGCAGCTCGCAGGTGCTGCCGATGCGGATTTCCTCGATCCGCCAGGTGCCGGCATCGAACATGTTGCCGGTGGTGGAATGGCACCACCAGCGGATGAATCCGCTCTTGCTGGTGCGCACCCGGAACGGCGGCGTCCACGCCGTTTTTCCGTGATGACCGCGTTTGAGAAGCACCGCGCCGTTGCTGCCGGGGCGGTCGTCGTAGCCGTGGACGATCGACACTTCGCTGCGGCAGCGGTCGATCATGATTTCGTTGCCTGCCTTCGCGGCGGACGGTGCGCCGAGCGCAAACAACAGCAGCGCGCAGACCGCCGTCGGACGATTCGTGCGGGACATGATGGGCTCCATGTTCGGTCCGGATCCCTCTCGCTCCGGACAACGTGCGCGGATCGCGCGAGCGGACACGCGTGGCGCGATGCGACCTATCGCGGCAGCAGATGCGGCCGCAGCGTGGCCTCCAGCCAGTCCATGAACGCACGCACCCGGCGCGCGAGATGCCGGCGCTGCGGATACAGCAGGGTCACCGGTATCGGTTCGGCGCGATGTTCCGGCAGCAGTTCGACCAGATCGCCGCGGGCGATCAGCGCGCGCACCCCGGGCGCGGGCGCCTGGATGATGCCCAGGCCCGCGAGACACGCGGCCTGATAGGCCTCGGCGTTGTTGACCACCAGCGCGCCGCGCATCGGCCGCGTGCGATAGCGGCCGTCGTCGTCGCGGTATTCGAAACCCTCGGGCGCGGCGCTGAAGTTGGCGAGGTAGTGGATCAACGTGTGTCCATCGAGATCCTCCGGGCGGTACGGTATGCCGTGGCGTTCGAGATAGGCGGGACTGGCGCAGTTGAGCATGTCGAACGCGCCGAGCGGGCGCGCGATCAGACTGGCGTCGAGCACCGGGCCGACGCGCACGACGCAGTCGAAGCCTTCGCGGATCAGGTCCACGCGACGGTCGGTGCTGCTCAGCTCCAGCGCCAGTCGTGGATGTGCGGCGAGGAACTCCGGCAGGGTCGGGATCACCAGCGTGCGCGCCATCACCGCCGGCATGTCCACGCGCAGGCGCCCGGCGAGCGTTGCGCCGTGGCGCTGGAACATGGTCTGCAGCTCGTCCAGATCGTCGAGCAGATCCCGGCAGCGCTCGTGGAACTGTCGGCCGTCGTGGGTCAGTTGCACCTTGCGGGTGGTCCGGTGCAGCAATTGCACGCCGAGCTGCGTCTCCAGTTGCCGCACCGCGGTCGAGGCGCTGGCCTTGGGCAGCCCAAGGCTTTCGGCTGCGGCGGTGAAGCTGGCCAACTCGGCCACGCGGACGAAGATCTGCATCGCATCGACAGGATTCATGGGCGGGCCGGAGGCGGGTTTCGCGCCAGCATACGTCGCGATTGTTGTTCCTGCGCGAACAGTGCGCTCATGACGCGCGGGTTTATTGGTCTCTGGCAAGGCAATACAGTGTGCGCATTCCGCCATCCCGGCGGATCCCGCAACGGAGTCCGCAATGCACGCTTCCAGTCCCGCCCGCCTCGTTCTGATCACCGGCGGCAGCCGCGGTCTCGGCCGCAGCATGGCCCTGCACCTGGCCGATCGCGGCCATGATGTCGTCTTCACCTATCGCCAGCGGGCCGACGAGGCCGCCGCCGTGGTCGCCGCGATCGAGTCCCGCGGCCGCCGTGCCGCTGCCCTCGAGCTGGACGTCGGCGAGGTCGCGGGCTTCCCCGCCTTCGTCGCCGCGCTGCGCGAGACCCTGCGCACGCGCTTCGGTCGGGCGGACCTCGACGCCCTGGTCAACAACGCTGGCTTCGGCGTGCATGCCGGCATCGCCGACACCACCGAGGCGCAGTTCGACGCGTTGATGAAGGTGCACTTCAAGGGCCCGTTCTTCCTGGTCCAGGCGCTGTTGCCGCTGCTCGCCGACGGCGCGCGGATCGTCAACATCTCCACCGGCCTCACCCGCTTCGCCGTCCCGGGCTATGCCGCCTATGCGGCGATGAAGGGCGCGCTCGAGGTGATGACCCGCTATCAGGCGAAGGAGCTGGGCAGCCGCGGGATCGTGGTCAACACCCTCGCTCCGGGCGCGATCGAAACCGATTTCGGCGACGGCATGGTTCGCGACAACCCGCAGCTCAACGCCTACATCGCCGCGCAGACCGCGCTGGGCCGGGTCGGGCTGCCGGACGACATCGGCGGCGCGGTCGCCGCGTTGCTGTCGCCGGCGAACGGTTGGGTCAACGGGCAGCGCATCGAAGCTTCGGGCGGCATGTTTCTCTGAGTGCAGACGCCGCGGTCCGGCGTATGCTGGGCCGCCGCTCCAGCGGCACAGTCCCGACACCACCGACGAGGCCGCGCATGTCCGACGCCACCGACGCCTGGGTCCTCGCCGGCCGCTGTCCGCACTGCGGCGGCGGGCGCAGCCGGGCGTCGCTGACCGCCTACGTCTACTGCGACTGGTGCGGCGCGCTCGCCGATTACGATTTCCGCCGCGCCTGCGCGCATCCGGCGCAGATGCCGGGCCCGGTCTACGAGGCGCTGCTGGCGCGCTGCCGGCCGCTGCTGCAGCGCGCGCTGGAGGCCGGCGACCGCGACGACTACCTGCGGGTGCAGCAGCAATTGTTCGATGCCTGGATCGAGTGCTGTCCCGGCGCCTGCCCGCCCCGGATCCGCGACGCCGCGTATCGCGCCGGCTATCGCGATCATCTGGCCGCGGTCGCCACCGCGGCCGCGTTCGATCCGCACAACCTGGCGCTGCAGGGCGCGGTCGACGCTGCGGTGGCCGGGCTGCGCTGGCGACAGACCGCGCAGGGGCCGCAGGCCGACGATCGCGCGCTCGCCGCGCTGCTCGATGCGGTGCTCGCGCAGCAGGCGCATCTGCAGGATGCCGCGTTTCTGGCGCCGCTGCCGGCGCATCCGGACCGGGTCGCGCCGACGACGCTGGCGCGGATCGCGCTGAGCACCTTCCTGCAGGGCTGGTGGCCGTATCTGTCGGAGAAAAGCCGCAAGCTCGCAGTCGAACGCTGCGGCTTCTCCGCCGAGTATCTGCCGGCCCGCCCGCCCGCGGCCATCACGCACTGCGCCTGTTGCGGCGCGGACGTGCCTGCGCCCGAAGGCGGCCGCTGCGCGATCTGCGAATACTGCGGCAGCGAGATCGCGCTGACCCACACACTCGACTGCGACGGCTGCGGCTGCCGGCTGAGTCTGCCGCGCACACACGATGCGGACGCGATCGATTGCCCGCAGTGTCGCCGGCGCCTGGACATCCCCGGCCAGCGCTGGCCGGGCCTGGTGCTCACCGACTATCGCGCGCCGGAGCCCATGCGCGGTTGAGGGCATGGCCGCGGCACGGCGGCCATGCCCGCATGGTCGCGCTGCGCCGCTCAGTGATGTCCGTGTCCGCTCGGCGCCGCGCCGCCCTCGCCGTCGGGCAGCACCACGCGCACGTTCTGCATCATGCCCTGATCCTCGTGATCGAGGATGTGGCAATGCAGGACGTATTCGCCGATGTAGCGCTGATAGCGGGTGCGCACCGTGAGGGTATAGCCCTGCTTCACGAACAGCGTGTCCCTCCACGTGTCGTGCGTGTCCGCGTAGTCCGGATCGGCGCTGTCGGCGCCGCTGACCTCATCGCCCCGCTGATTCTTCACCGACACGATCTGGAATGGATTGACATGGATGTGGAAGGGATGGCCGCCGGTGCGCGAGGTCAGGGTCCATTCCTCGACGTTGTTCAGGATCAGCGTCCGTGCCGTCTTCGGATCGTAGGGCTGGCCATTGACCATGAAGCGGGTCGGCGTACCGCCGATGTCGAACTCCACGCGCTGCCCGGAGTTCGGCGTCAGCTCGGAGGGTTCGATCGTCGGGTGCGGCACGAACGCCCCCAGGCCCAGATCGCGCTCGAGATCCCGCACGACCCGCGCTTTCACGTCGTTCGGCATCCACGCCCTCGCCGAGCGCGCCAGCATCTGCTTGAGATACAGGGTCGGTTCGTTCTCGACGGTCAGGTCCTGGGTCACGTTCACGATGCCCAGCAGGCGCCGCGATTCGGCGGCGGCAGAGATCGAGCCGTCCGCCGCGACGCTGCCGTCGATCACGCAATACCTGCCGGGCTTCGGGAACACCATCAGCAGGTCGCTGCGATAGCCCGGCTGCAGCACGGTCTGCGTGCGCCGGATCGCCCGCGTGTGGGTGAGGCCGTCGCTGGCGATCTCGAACTGCGGCAGCGTCGCGCCGCTGCAGAACTGCGCGATCCATCGGTCGTGCTCGGCCGGACTGCGCAGCCGCTCGGGGTTCGCGGACGCGTTCATCGGCACGAACTGCAGATTGATCGAGTCGCGCACGCCGGCGTGGATCGTGCGCCAGCGCTCCACGCGCCCGGTCCTTGCATCCGGAAAGGTCGGCAGGATCTCGCCGTTGATGCTGGTGTAGCGTCCGGACTCCTTCCACGAGCTCGGACCGAACAGGTTGTAGCCTTCGATCGTCGCCCCCACGGGCACGCCGCGGGAGCCGTCGACATTGACCGCGGTGCCCTTGTAGGCGTCGATGCCGCCGACATCGCCCGCCTCGCAGACCCAGTCGATCACGTTGAGCTTGTTCGGGTCTTGTCTGTCCCTGACCATCTTCGTCTTGACCCGGCCCTGCGTGTCGCGGCAGGCGTACTGCACCTGCTGCAGCAGTACGATCCGCTCGCGGAAGGGCGCGCCGGCGTGGTCGCGCAGCAGGGTGTCGACATCGCCGTTGCGCTGCGGCGTCGGCGCCCGCTCGCCGCGCACGATCAGCGCGCCGGCCATGCCGCTGGCGACCTGCAGCGCGGTCGAGCCGTGCAGATGCGGGTGGTACCAGAACGTGCCGGCCGGATGGGTCGCGGGAATGTTGTACTCGTACTCGAACGACACCTTCGGCCGGATCGTGATCAGCACGTTGTCGCTGTTGCCGGCCGGGCTCACCCACAGCCCGTGCGAATGCAGATTGGTCGAATTGAAACAGTGCGGAATATTGATGTCCGGCGGCTTGCAGCCGGGCTCGGGCGTCAGCCGGTTGTTCAGGCCGACCCGGATCGTCTGACCGGGCTTCGCGACCAGCGTCGGCGCGACGAAGGGTGCGGTGGGGTTCGTCGGCGCGCCGTCGGCGACGTAGCTGCGCAGGCGCACGGCGTCGTGACGCCGCGTCGCCGGGTTGTAGATGCGGCCATCGGTGAGGCGGATATCGAGCAGCGGATTGCGGTCCGCCTCGCCGTCCTCGACCGCGCGGGTGAGCTGCAGCAGCGGTGCGGAAGGCGCCGGCGCACGCAGCATCGGCGCCAGCACGGGATCGGCGACCACGCGCTCGGCGGGCGGATCGTCCGCCGCGAGCACTGGGAACAGAGAGCAGGCCGCTGCCAGCGCGAACAGCGGGCGGCGGAGCGGATGGCGTGCGGATACGGAAAAACACGGACGGTGGACCATGACGCAGCTCCTTGTCGGTCGGTCGGAACGACGCGCCTGCGCTCGCTGCGGCACCCGGCGTGCCGCTGGCCGCAGACGGTCCGTGTGCGATACCGGTTCCGGTACCGTCCGCGATCCTTTCGGCCTTCCCCCGGCGCAAGCCGTCGGCGGAGCCTTGCGCTCCGCCGGGCCACGATACGCCGATGTCGGCGACATGCAAGACATCGTGGCGATACCACCGCCCTGTCGCCACCGACACGGCGGCGCACGCCGACACGCGCGGAGGTCGTCCGTATCCTCAGGCCCGCAGCACGCGTTGCCGGCGCGAGGAAATCCGCGCCACCTGGCGCTCCACGCGCTGCGCCGCGCGCGCGATCGCCGCGTACAGATCGTTGCTGCGTTCGTCGATCAACACCGCGGGTGCGCCGTGCAACTGCACCTCGAAACGACAGCGTTTGTCGATGCCTCCGCGCGGCCCGTTGTCGTCCGAAAGCCGCACCCGCACCTTCGCCACCAGCCCCTGGAAGCGGCCGAGCGCGAAGCCGAGCCGCTGACGGGTGAACTCGTGCAGCGCGGCGGTGGTGCGGAATCCTTCGGAGCGGATCTGCAGTTCCATGACCTTGCCTCGTGCGTTGGGGGAGCCCTCGTTATAGCGACAGCCCCGGTCCGGCGCGATTCGAATATCCTGCCTCTGCCCTTCGGAGTTTTCGAACATGACGCGCGCGATCAACTACAAGCACCTGCACTATTTCTGGGCGGTGTCGCGCTGGGGCGGGATCACCCGCGCGGCCGAACGTCTGCACCTGACCCCGCAGACGCTGAGCGGACAGATCAAGCAACTGGAGGACAGCCTCGGCGTGGTTCTGTTCAGACCGGTCGGCAAACGCCTGGAGCTGACCGAAGCCGGCAGGGTGGCCTATTCCTATGCCGACGAGATGTTCTCGCTCGGCGCCGAGCTGGGCGAAGCTCTGCGCGGGTTGCCCGCGGGCCGCCCGGAGACCTTCCGGGTCGGGATCGCCGACGCGGTGCCCAAGACCATGGCACAGCGCCTGCTCGCCCCGGCCCTGGCCATCGCCGACGGCCTCCGCCTGGTCTGCCGCGAGGGCGATCTGGAGCCGCTGCTGGCCGATCTGGCCCTGCATCGCTTCGACATGGTGCTGTCGATCCGGCCGGTGCCGCAGGGGTTGAACCTGCGCAGCTACAACCACCGGCTCGGCGAATCGACGATCGGGTTCTTCCAGGCCCGCCACCGGGCGCGGCCGCGCGGCGCGTTCCCCCGCTCCCTCCACGGTCAGCCGCTGCTGCTGCCGGGGCAGGACTCGCCACTGCGCGCCGATCTGCTGACCTGGTGCGAGGAGCGCCGGGTGGTGCCGCGGATCGTCGGCGATTTCGACGACAGCGCCCTGGTCAAGGCCTTCGGCGCCGCCGGGGCCGGCGTGTTTCCGGCGCCGATGGCCCTGCGCGACGAGGTCGAGCGCCGCTACGACAGCGCTCTGATCGGGGTCGCCGACGGCGTGATCGAGACCTACTACGCGATCTCCAACGAGCGCCGGGTCAGCCACCCTGCCGTCAGCGCGATCGTCGCCGCCGCCGGGCGGATGCTCGCCGAGGGCGCCCCGCCATCTTCGAAAAAGCCGAACAAGACCCCCCGACAATCCGAATAGACCGTGGCCCGGGCCGCGGGTAGTGTCGCCTCCACGACGGGCCCCTCTGGCAGCAGCCGCTGCGATGTCGTCGCCTTTACAGGCAACGTCAGAGGGTCAAAGGATGGAAGCGTCTTTCGCGTGGCTGTCGCTCGGCTTTCTCGGCCATCCCCTGTGGCTGTGGGCGATGTTCATTGCCATCGTGATCGCGTTGCTCGCGTTCGATCTCGGCGTCCTCAACCGGAAGGACCACGAAATCGGGATAGGCGAGAGTCTGTGGCTTTCGGCGGGCTACATGACCATCGCTGTCGCGTTCGGCGCCTGGGTCTGGTGGTACCTGGGCGCCGAGCGCGGCATGGAGTACTACACCGGCTTCCTCATCGAGAAGTCGCTGGCGCTCGACAACGTCTTCGTCATCGCGCTGATCTTCGCCTACTTCGCGGTGCCGCGGATCTACCAGCACCGGGTCCTGTTCTGGGGCATTCTCGGCGTCATCGTCCTGCGTGCGATCATGATCGGCCTCGGTGCCGCGATCGTCGAGCAGTTCGGCTGGGTGATGTACATCTTCGGCGCGTTCCTGATCCTCACCGGCATCAAGATGCTGTGGATGATCGACAACATGCCCGACGTCGGCAACAACCCCCTGCTGAAGCTGATGCGCCGGAAGATGCGCGTCACCGACAGCCTGCACGGCAACCGCTTCTGGGTGAAGCAGCCGATTTCCGATGCGCCGGGCGCGCCGCTGGTGTGGTGGGCGACGCCGCTGTTCTTCGCCCTGGTCCTGGTCGAGGGCGCCGACCTGATCTTCGCGGTCGATTCGGTGCCGGCGATCTTCGCGATCACCACCGACCCGTTCATCGTCTATACCTCCAACATCTTCGCGATCCTCGGTCTGCGCGCGCTGTACTTCGCGCTGGCCGCGGTGATCCACCGCTTCAAGTACCTCAAGTACGCGCTGGCCGCGGTGCTGATCTTCATCGGCGGCAAGATCTTCTGGAACCAGATCGTCGGCAAGCTGGATCCGTGGATCTCGCTGAGCGTGACCGGCGGGCTGATCGCGGCCGGCATCGTGGTGTCGCTGTACCGCACCCGCGGCGAGGCCGGCTGGAGCGGCGAGCCTGCGGCCGGTGCCGATCTCGCCCGCAAGCCTTGACCGGAACCCGAGCGCTGCGCCGCGTATCGGCGCGCCGGATCAGAACGGCACGGTCTCGTCGACCAGCGGCTCCGACGCCGGCGGCGCTTCCGCGGGCGCCGGTTCGGGCGGGAACTCGGGCAGACGATCGTCTTCCTGCAGCATCACCATGCTCGTCGGCACGCGGACCTCCCACGGGTCGCCGACCTTCAGCGGCGGATCGAACTGCAGGCCCAGCTCGACGTCGGCGTACACATCGAGCATGTCCTGATGGGTGAACAAGGGCAGTTTGCCGCCGCCCCAGATCAGGCCGGTCTTGAGGAAGAAGATCACCGAGCGCTCGTAGCCCGGACGCACCGGTACCAGCACATCGGCATTGCCCGCGCGCAGGAACTGCTCGAACACCGGATCGGCGCCGCTCGCCTGGGCAAGTTCCTTCCAGCGCGCTTCCGCTGCCCAGTAGTAGGGGAAGAACTGATAGGTCGTGTTCTCCCATTCGAACGCCAGCTCGAAGAATCCGGCGACCGAACCGTTGCCCAGCGGCGAGCGCCAGTCGTCGAGCAGAGCGCCTTCGGCCGGATCGTGCACGATGCGCGGGGTGCCGTTCTTCGACACCGCGATCGAGGTATGGCCCGCGGCGCTGCCCAGCGTGAGCAGATCGATGCAGCCGCGTTTGAGCTCGGTCAGTTCGATGCTGCGGTATTGGTCTTCGCGCAGGTTGTAGGTCCTGGCGTCGACGACGGACTGCGCCTTGCTCTCGGCCAGCGCCTTCGCCTGATCGTAGGCCTGTTGCTTGCTGTTGTAGGCCTTGAGGATCGCGGCGTAGGTCGCGGATCGCCAGGCATCCATGGCATCCTGCGTGCGTCTCGCGACATAGGTCACGGTCAGATTGAGCATGCCCTCGAACTTGGCGGTGATGGTCACCGGGATCGCCGGCTGCACCAGCTCGCCGAACTCGTCGGAAACCGCGTCGATCGTCTGATATTCGTTGAAATTGCTGGCGATGATTTCCTTGTCGCCGTCCTCCGGATCGCGTCGCGCCGACAGGAAGAAACTCTTGTTGGCGACCTGTACGAGGATGAGGTTGGCCTCGGGCACGCTGGTGCCGTCGGCGGGCGCGGAAGGTGCCGCGACCTCGCCGAGCTTCAGGGAATCGACGTAGGATCCGAACTCGCCCTTCTTTCCGACCGGGACGTGCACTGCGACCTTGGTCAGGCGGTAGCCGGGATCGAGGGTGAAGGAATTGTCCGCGGTCGCGTAGCTCAGATCGTTGACCGCATCGTGCACCTCCAGCTTCCTGGCCTCCATCGCGCTCGGGTAGACGAACGCCTTGCTTCCGGTCAGATGCTCCGGCGGCGGCGGCGGCACCGTCGCGTCGTAGAGCGCCGCAAGCTCGGCGTAGTTGTCCTCGTCGATGTCCAGCCAGCTCCTGTAGCCGCCACGGTGGCGGCCCTTGGGCAGCGGATCGTTGGTCTCGCGATCGATCTTGGACGGATGCAGCGGCTTGTCCAGCGCGGTCATCTCGTCGGCTTCCTGCTGGGCGATCAGTCCGCGATAGTAGGCGGCCGGCTCCGGGACGTTGATCGAGAACATCAGCCGACGGCCGTAGTTCACCGTCTGCGCGTCGTAGATCTTGTCGACCCAGCGATACAGCCCGTTGACATGCGCCGCGCCTTTCTCGTTGTTGAACCCGCGCAGCGAGGTGTCCTGGGTTTCGGTCAGCACGGTGACCGACGAGGTTTCCTTGATGCTGCTCTTGATCCGCCGGGTCGCCTCCTCGGTCACGGTCTTGGCGTATTCCTGCGATGTCGACGCGGACGACGACTTCGAAGTGTCGAAGGATGCGTTGACCGAGGCGCTGACCTGCACCGGGCCGAACTTGCCGGAGACGCTGACGCCGGCCTCGACGCCGAAACTCTGTTCGGCGGTCTGCTGCGCCTGCGAGCTGAGACTGAAGCGCTCGTCGACCTTGGTGCTGCTGCTCTCTTCCTGCTCGAAACTGGATTCGGTCGTGGTGGTCTGGCTGGTGCGGTTGAGTTTGCGGATCGTGCGCTCGCGACGTTCGCCGCGCATGATCGATTCGATTTCCGCCAACTCGCCGAGCTCATAGCGGCGCAGTTCCTGTTCGACGATGAGCAGGTCGCCGACCGCCGGCGGTTTGATCGCACCGACATCGAGCGGAACCCGGAAGCTCGCCGACGGCATCGACAGCCCACCGGTGGACACGGCCGGCGCCTTGTTCGACTTGCGGGTCGCCAGCGCATGCGAGGACATGTCGCGCACTTCGCGCATCGCTCCCGGATCGACCAGCGCGGAGAACGCCTGTTGCCGTCGCATCGAGGTCAGCTCGCGATCCAGTTGCAGTTGCCTTTGCACTTCTTCGACGCTCGCCGTCGTCAGGTCGACCTTGGCCAGCGCGGGCTGGGTCGTCAGGAGTTTCGCCGCTTCGCCGTCGAAAAGCGTCTTCGTCTTCGTGTCGTCGACCTTTCGGTGCGCGACCGCGTTCGTCCCGATCAGCCGATCGACCTGCGCGCTCGCCGCGTCGATCTGCACGAGGCGTTCGGTCAACGTCTCGAGCGTGTCGTAGCCGGCGGGCTTGGTCGTCTGCTTCGGTTTGTCCGGAGAGCCGGTCTGATCGTCGACTTCGGCGGCGGCGTTCAGATCGATCAGGGGCTCGTAATCGTCGAAACCGACGCCGGCCCACGACTTGACGCCGAGCTTCGCGCTCATCCACGCCAGCCGCAGCACGTGGTAAACGCGGAGGCCGTCGACCAGATGGTTGGTCGAGACATAACGATCGCAGCCGCGGATGGTCTGCGCGTACAGCGAATCCCACAGCTTGCCGTTGGCGATCTTCACGCCCTGCACCAATGGATCCGGCGGGGCCTTGTCGAGCAGCGCGGCGTAGACCGGGAACGCGCGTTTGAAATCGGCGGCCAGACCCGGCAGATCCGCATCCGGCAGCAAGCGTCTGCGCAGGAACTCCACCAGCGGTTCCAGCGCCAGCATCAACGGATCGTTCGTTTCCTGGAAGTCGGGCGTGGCCGCATGACTGTTCGCGATCACCAATTTGGTGTCGTACAGGCCGGGACCGAACAGTTTGTACAGCAGCGATGCCTTGGTGGTCGGACGTCGATCCCGGATCAACCGGCTGGCGATGCGGGTCATCATCGCGCGCTCGGCGCGACGCGCGCTGACGAAGCGGAACATTTCCTGTTTGATGGCCATATGACGACTCTCGTGTCGATCGTTTGGTGGAAGCGCGCGTCTCGCGCGCCGGTTGTTCATGGAAGCGATTCGCCCGTCGGGTCCTGCGGCAGCGATTCGCTCGAGCCGTACCACACCCAGTCGCTGCCGGGCTCCCAGCGCTGCACCGCATCGACTGCCCGCCCGTAGCGTTGCTCGATCGCGTCTTTCGAAGACTTGTCGTCGCCGGCGGCGTTCAGCAGCGCCCGGTAGCGATCGAGGATCTGCTCCTGTTCCGATCGTATTTCGATCTCGAGGTCCTCGGGAGTGCGCTCATCGCCGGT
>JBIJAD010000356.1:0-4245 GCA_044345955.1 Lysobacteraceae bacterium | reverse complement strand
AAGTGGAACGCCTCCTATCTGTCGGGCTTCACCTCCGAAAAACGCAACCAGGACGTGGAGCACCTGCATCCGCGGCTGGAAGACCAGTTGCTGTCGATCGCCCGCGCCCAGGTCGAGGCCTCGGCGCGCCGCTACGACCGCGGCGTGCGCTGGGAGCAGGAACAACTCGATGTGCACGGCACGCGCTGGGTGTCGATGTATCTGCCGGTCTGGCTGTACTCGTACCACCAGCCCGGTCCCAACGGCGGCATGCTGCACTACATCGCGGTCAACGGCCGCACCGGCGAAACCATGGGCAGCGTGCCGGTGCAGCAGTGGAAACTGCTGCTGGCCGCGCTCACCGTCGGCACCATCATCGAAGGCATCGTGATCGCGATTCTGGCAGGTTCCTCATGAGCGACGACGGCGGACTCTGGCTGCTGCTGGCCGGCCCGGCCGGCGCGACCGCGCTGTACTGGACCCTGTACCGGTACTATCGCAACACCGACAAATCGCACGGCTTCGAGCGCGAGACGAAAATCGACGCGAAACCGGTGACCGGCACGGACGCGAAAGTCGGCAAGATCGAAGGCACCCGCCGCACGCGCATCGAAGGCGACAACGTCAGCGCCTACCGGCAGCGCGTACAGCGCATCAGAGACGACTGAAACCGGGGTCAGAGTGGACTTTCCCGGAGCGACGCTGGCGGGCATCCGTCCGCCAAGACCGTCGCCCGCACGCTCGCCCGGATTCGTGCGCTCCGCTGCTCCTCTCGTATCGAAGACCACACGACGCCGCAACGGCAACGACGAGCACCCGGAAACTCTACTCTGACCCCGGTTTCTCGCGGCACCCTCTCCGTTGCAGTGCACGCAGACGTTCCTGCGCGGCGGGCGAATCGTCTTTCTGCAGGGTGATCGTTTGCGGCAGGATCGTCGGCTCGTCGTCGTCGCCCGGGACGATCATGCGGATGCGTATCCATCCCAATTCCGCCCCGCGACGCTGCACGCGCGCCATGTGGACGGCGCGGTTGCGGCCGCTGATGACGACCAGCAATCCGTTCCGGTGCTTGCCACTGGCCAGCACACTGCCGGGCGCGCCCTCGTCGACGTGTGGGTCGCCTGGCGTAGCGAAGAAATGTTCGCCGCAGATGTTCTTCCCGTCACGGATCAGACGAAGGACGAAGCGGCCGCATGCCGTGTCCGATCGCGGGTTCTGCCGATCGCACACCTGCGCCGACCAGGCGCCGGTGAAGTCCGCGGCATCGACCGCTTCCACCTGCGGATCGGAGGCCGACACCGGCCGCGCGAGCCCGGCGGTCAACGCAAGTCCGATCGCCAACACGCCGATGGCTGTCAAGGCGCGGAACACGGGGCGGCGCATGGCAAGTCAGTCCTTACGGGGTCTTGTTGCTGCAATGCTTGTCGGGCCTGCCGCTCTTTTTCAGACAGGGCGGCGGCACCGGCTCGGTGTCGACGATGCTGTCCGCCGAGAATTCGAGCAGCACGGTCCCGTTGCCGTCCAGCATCACTTCGCCCGCGGCATGGAAGAACTGGCCGATGTTGAAGCTGGCGGGAAGGCCGAGGCCCTGCAGACCGCTGCCGAGCAGGCGGAAGCCGAAAATTGCCTCGGGCAGGAATTTCCTGTCGATCATGATGCCCGGCGTGCTGCAGAGGTCGAACAGGTCTCACGGGGTGTCGGGATAGTCGTAGAGTGTGACGAGCACGCGGTCGCTGACCAGAGTGTTGCCGTCGACCTGTCCGACGAGCACGGGATCCAGATCGTACAACGCCCGCGTGTCCCCGAAATAGTCGCCGACCGTGGCATCGTCGTAATTGAAGATCAGGCGGATCGTGGCGTCGACGGTCGCGATGGACGGGTCTTCGCTGCGCGTCACCGTATCGGTCAATTCGAAATAACGTTGCTCGGCGCTGGCGGTACCCGCGAGGAGCAGCAGCATGGAAGAGAAAGCGGACAGCATTCTGTTGCGCAACATGAAACGTGGTCCCTGTGGATTGGAATGGCCTTGCACCCACAGCGAAGCGGGAGGATCCGGCGGCGCGGGTGCGGTCGTGAGGATGTGCATGGCTGAGTCCGCGCGGCAAGTCTACGGAAAACCGGGGCGAGGTATGCATCTGCCGTCCCTTCGACCCAGGCAGTGAGCCGCTCGACCTTCATCACCATGCCGCCCGAGCCGGGCATCGAACCCGGCGTCGCGCGCTTCCTGGCGCAGTCGCGCGCGAACAACGCCAGGCGCGGCTTGCCGGTGCGCTGTACTTCGGCGACGGTTGTTCCTTCCCGCACCTGGAGTGCCGCACCGAGAGTGTGGATCGCCCGTACGCCACCAACGGCGGCACAGGCAGGCGGTCGCTCCACCGCCGGACGGGCTTTGCAACGGCCGGAAGCTGGCGCAGAATCGAGCCCGGGAGAGTGTTCGTTTGTCGTCCCGGCAAAAAGCCGGGGTCCAACATCCGAAAAACGCGCGCACATCCGTTCGCCGGATTCGTCGCCCTCGGGAACCGCCCGCATCGCGCGCTGCGGGGCGCACACGACGCCGTTTCCGCTCGACATCGTTGTCATCGACCACCCAATGGAGGGGATATGCACGCAAGGCATCACGACGAAGTACGCACCCGGTCGCACACGACCATCGCATCGGCACGGATTGCGCGACTGACCGCCGCGATCTGCGCACTCGCGCTGGCCGGCATCGCGACCACCGCCGTCGCGCAAAGCACGGGCACCACGCTGAAAGTCACCAACGGCACATCGACGCCGGTGCCGGTCCAGATCACGCTGGGCAATTCCAGCAACCCGGCCACCCAGTACGGCATCCAGAACATCAATCAACTGCCCAGGTCCTGGCGACCGCTGTTTCCGGACCCCTCCGCGCCGACCACCCAGGCGATCTTCATTCTGGCCGGCAACAGCTCGGTGTCGTTCAATTCGGGTTCGCTGAGTTTCGCCGGCAACATCGCCTTCGGCCCGACCTTCACCGGCCGCGGCTGCGGCAGTTCGTCAAGCGTGCCCAATCCCTGCTACCCCAATTCGATCACGCTGGGCGAGTTCGCGCTCAATCTCGGCGCCAGCGGCAGCGAGACCGTGGACATCAGCGGCGTCAACGGCACCAACGCCCTGATCACCATCAACTTCACCGGGCAGAACAGCGGCAACCAATGGAACAACGGTTCGTTCACCGGAGCGAACCCCAACGTCACCCGCATCGCCAATCAATCGATCAGCAATTGGAACTCGCCCTCCGGTGTCTACGGCTGGCAAGCGACCAACTGCATCAACGTCGTGCCACCGGTGCCCAACCCGATGGCCAGTTGCCCGGCGCCGGTGCAGGCGCCCGCATCGGCGCAACTGCAGACCAACGCCCAGTGCAACATCCAGCGCGGCCAGGGCGTGCCGACCGGTGGCACGGTGGAGATCGTGTTCAACGGCTATGCGGAGGGCTCCGGGCCGCAGGCGGGCTGTGCGGGCGGCTACGCGATGAATCCGAACCGAGGCAAGAAAGCGGGCGGCACGGCCGTGATCCTCACCGGCTGGGGCCTGTCGCAGGTGCAAAGCATCACCTTCCAGGGCGCGCAGGCCACCATCCTCAGACAGACCGACCAACGCATCGCCTTCCGCACGCCGCCATGCAATTTCTGCAATGGATCACAGCCTTGGTACTCCAATGTCGTGCTCACTCTGAAGAACGGCAGCAGCGTGATCCTGCCGGCCTCCATCGCAGGGACGAGCGCGCCTGCGGCCTGGACCTACACCGGGCGCTGAGCGGCGCACATCGCCGCGCACGATGCATGCGACCCGGCCTCAGGGCTCGAAGGGAGGGCGGTTTTTTCGGGAAATGGACCGCCCTCATCTTCCAGAGATCATCCTTTCCCCCGTCGAGCCGCGGAACAACGCCAAGCCGAAGAAAACAGGCGCGAGGCGGAAAAGCCTGCTCTCACCCCGGTTTACACTGCATCCGTGCGCGCGGGCCCTGCGTATGCGGTGGGCGTGGCACGCTGGGCGGGGTCCATCCTCTGTTGTCCCGGGCTGTCCGCATACGCCCCCATCCGCAAAGGGAACGACCATGCCCGACCAGGCCCGGAACGCGTACGTCCAGATCGTTTACGTCAGTCGCTCGACCTTCACCACCATGCCGCCCGAACGGGGTATCGAACCCAGCGTCGCGCGCATCCTCGCGCAGTCGCGCACGAACAATGCGAAGCGCGGCCTGGTCGGGGCGCTCTACTTCGGCGACGGCTGTTTCTTCCA
>JBIJAD010000355.1:0-4247 GCA_044345955.1 Lysobacteraceae bacterium | reverse complement strand
CGGCGCCGGCGCCGCTGGTCGAAGATGCCGATCAAGACGCCGACGAGGAGGCGCCTTGAATCCGGACCAGGTCCGGGTCGGGTTCTGGGTGGTCGTCCCCGCGGCGGGACGCGGCAGTCGTTTCGGCGGCGAACGGCCGAAGCAGTATCTGCCGGTCGCCGGTCGTCCGCTGATTCTGCACACGCTCGAGCGCCTGCTCGCGCATCCGGCGATCGTCGGGGCGATGGTGGTGCTGGCCGCGGACGATGCGTATTGGCCTGGAATCGAGACCGTGGCCGGCAAGACGGTACTCACCTGCACCGGCGGCGCCGAGCGCGCCGATTCGGTGCTGGCCGGGATCGCCGCGCTGCCCGAGTCGGTACGACAGGACGATTTCGTGCTGGTGCACGACGCCGCGCGGCCGAATCTGGCGCCTGCCGACCTCGACCGTCTGCTCGAACGCGGCGGCGCCGATCCGGTCGGTGCGATCCTCGCCGCGCCGGTACGCGACACGCTCAAGCGCGCCGGCGACGACGGCGGCATCGACCGCACCGAACCGCGCGAAGCGCTGTGGCGCGCGTTCACCCCGCAGATGTTCCGACGCCTGCAACTGCGCCGCGCGCTGGAAGCCGCCCGCGCCGCCGGCGTCGCGATCACCGACGAGGCGATGGCGATGGAGCGCCAGGGCCTGCGTCCGCTGCTGATCGAAGGCAGCGAGGACAATTTCAAGATCACCACGCCGGCCGATCTGGCCCGGTTCGAATTCCTGCTGGTGCACCCGCGCCGCACTCCGGAGGTTTCATGACCCGCGCACGTCCGCTTTCACTGTTGTTCTCGATGTTTCTCGCGTTCGCGGCTTCGTCGGTCGCGGCCGAGCCGGCGAAATCCGGCCAGGACAAGACCGGTGCCGGCCCGGCGGCGCAAGCCTCGGGCGACCCCGAGCAGGCGCTCAGCGACTGTCTGGTCGCCTCGGTCACGGCCGAGGACAAACGCACGCTGGTGATGTGGATTTTCGCGGTGATGGCGAAGCACCCCGATGTCCGTCCGCTGACCGCGATCGACGCCGCCGCCGATGAGCGGATCGGTCGCGCCGCCGCCGGTGTGTTCCAGCGTCTGATGACCGAACAGTGCGCGCCGCAGATCCGCGAAGTGGTGCGCCGCTCCGGCGCCGATGCGATCGGCAGCAGCTTCCAGAAGCTGGGCGAGGCGGCGATGGAGAGCCTGCTCGCGCATCCGGACGTCGCCAACGCGATCCCGGACATGTTCAAGTACGCGGACCCGGCCGCGTTCGAGCGCGCGCTCGGGGAACGCTGAGGACTTCGACCGTGAGCGCAGGTTTCCGCATCGGTCAAGGGTTCGACGTTCATGCCTTCGGCGAGGGCGACCACGTCATGCTCGGCGGCGTGCGCGTGGCCCACGATCGCGGCATCGTCGCGCACAGCGACGGCGACGTGGTCCTGCATGCGTTGTGCGACGCGATCCTCGGCGCCGCGGCGCTGGGCGACATCGGTCGGCACTTTCCACCCTCCGATCCGCAGTGGAAGGGCGCCGACAGTCGCGCGTTCCTGCGCCACTGCGATCATCTGGTGCGCAATCTCGGTTGGCGCGTGGGCAATGCCGACGTCACCGTGATCTGCGAACGACCCAAGGTCGGCCCGCATGCCGAAGCGATGCGCCGGCTGATCGCGCTGGATCTGGGCATCGGCATCGATGCGGTCAGTGTGAAGGCGACCACCACCGAGCGACTCGGTTTCACCGGCCGCGGCGAGGGCATCGCGGCGCAGGCGGTGTGCCTGCTGGTCGCGCCGTGAATGCATCGGCCGTGAGCGAAGCGGCATCGCGCGCGCACGGTCAGGCGGTCCTGTCGGCGCGGATCCGCGCCGTGCCCGAGGATTTCGTGGTCGAGGAGATCGACGCCTTCGCGCCTTCCGGCGCCGGCGAACATCTGCTGCTGACGGTGCGCAAGCGCGGCATGAACACGGCCCATGCCGCCCGGCGGATCGCGTCCTGGGCGGGCGTGGCCGAGTCGGCGATCGGATACGCCGGACTCAAGGACCGGCATGCGCTGACCACCCAGCGGTTCAGCGTCTGGCTGCCGAAACGCGTCGCCCCGGAGATCGCGCAACTGGCGGTCGCGGACGAGCGCGAGTCGCCGATGGAATCGCTCGAGGTGCTGGACGCCGTCTGGCACGCGCGCAAGCTGCCGCGCGGCGCACTGGCCGGCAACCGGTTCGTGTTGACTCTGCGCGAGGTCGCAGGCGATGCCGATGCGATCGATGCGCGGCTGCAGGCGATCGCCGCGCGCGGTGTCCCCAATTTTTTCGGCGAACAGCGCTTCGGCCGCGGCGGCGGCAACGTCGACAAGGCGCTGGCGATGTTCGCCGGCCGCCGGGTGAAGCGCGAGGAGCGCAGCCATCTGCTGTCCGCCGCGCGTTCGGCGCTGTTCAACCGGGTGCTCGACGAACGCGTGCGTCGCGATTGCTGGGACCGTGGCCTCGACGGTGAGGTGTGGATGCTCGACGGCAGCCGCAGCGTGTTCGGGCCCGAGCCCTGGAGCGATGCCCTGGCCGCGCGGCTGGCGAGCTTCGACATCCACCCCGCCGGCCCGCTGTGGGGGCGCGGTGCGCTGCGCAGCGCGGGCGAGGCGCTCGCGCTGGAAACCGCTGCGCTGGCCGAAGGCGACGGCCCGGCGCTGTGCGCGGGTCTCGAACGCGCCGGTCTGGCCCAGGAGCGCCGCGCCCTGCGCCTGCGACCGCAGGACCTGGCCTGGGATCGGCCCGAACCGGCGGCGCTTCGCCTGCGGTTCGCGCTGCCGCCGGGCGCCTACGCGACCACCGTGCTTGCCGAACTGGGCGCGATTGCTGGCGTCGGAGATTGATCGCAGGGCAGCGGTTGCGGACCCGCCAAGGACACGCCCACAAGCGCCGTTCGTCGGAAAACCCCGGGACGAAAAGCCGCCGTCGCCGGGCTGGCGTATAAGCAGGCACGAGAGCCGCTTTCCGCCGCGCCCGGCGATCGCGCCGGGCCGGTACGACCCCGCAACCGGAGGTGTCCCATGCGCCTGCATCACGTGAGCATGAAGTCCTGTGCCATCCTCGCCGTCGCCGCAGCCGTGTCTTTGCCTGGCTGCAAGACCATGGACGAATCGGCCTACGTTCCCCCGTCCAAGGCCGCACCGCCGGTCGCCACCACCTTCACTCCGCGGATCGAGACCGACGAGGCCTATGTCGCCTATGTGGAGAGCGTCGCCCGCCGTCGCGGCGTACTCGTGCAGTGGGTCAACAAGCCGCAGAAGCGCAAGGTCGATCGTCAGGAGTGACCTGCGCCCGGTGCCCGGATCGGCGGCTCAGCGGCCGTCGATCAGCACCAGCACCGCACCGGTGCCGCCCTGCGCGGGCGGCGCCGAGTGGAACGCCAGCACGTCCGCACGCTGGCGCAGCAGGCGGTCGACCATGTTCTTGATCGTGGGCACGCCGTCGGGCGAATTCAGGCCCTTGCCGTGGATGATGCGCACGCAGCCCATGCCGGTCTGGCGCGCCTCCTTCATGAATTGGCGCAACATCGCGGTCGCGGTCGCCGCATCGACCGCATGCAGATCCAGTTCGTCCTGCGCGGCATAGTCGCCGCGCGCCAGCCGCCGCAGCACCTGCGGCGCGACTTCGTGACGGCGATAGCTCAGCGTATCGCCGGCCAGCAACGGCGAGTCCAGCGCGCGGCGAAAGCTGTCGAGCGCATCCGCCTCGTCGCGGTCGCGCATGCGCGTGGTCGGTGCAGGTTTCGGCTTCGACGGCGGCGGCGTGCGCTCGGGCAGTGCGCGCACCGGACCGATCGCGGCGCGGAACAGCGCGGCGTCGTCGGCCCCGATGTCCGGGTCCGCGCGCTCGCCGGCCGCGATGTCGTCGCCGGTCCCGGGCGGGCTGGGCGGCGGTCTGCGTTTGCTCATCGTCGCGAGCGTAGCAGGGCCGGGCGGGCGGAGTGCGCAGGGCGCATCCGGTATCATGCTCCCCGGTTCTCCAAAGAAGACGACGCCCGCCCGCCATGCGCATCCTGGTCAGCAACGACGACGGCGTCGACGCGCCGGGCATCCGCGTCCTCGCCGCAGGCCTGCGCGGCGCCGGGCATGACGTTCTGGTGGTGGCCCCCGACCGCGATCGCTCCGGTGCCAGCAACTCGCTGACCCTCGACATGCCGATCCGCGTCGTCCGCCAGGACGAGACCACCTGGCGGGTCCACGGCACGCCCACCGACTGCGTGCACGTCGCCATCAC
>JBIJAD010000446.1:0-2963 GCA_044345955.1 Lysobacteraceae bacterium | reverse complement strand
TCTCCAAGGTCGAAGTCAACGGCGCCGGTGCGCATCCGCTGTGGAAATGGCTGAAGGACCAGAAGAGCGGCCTGCTGGGCATCGGCGCGATCAAGTGGAACTTCAGCAAGTTCCTGGTCGGCCGCGACGGCCGGGTGATCAAACGCTACGCGCCGACCGATACGCCCGAGTCGATGGCCCGCGACATCGAGGCAGCCCTGGGTTGATGGCTTTCGCGGAGATGGGAGGCGCCTTCGATCCCGAAAAGCCCGGTTTCGACCTGCGTCTGGAAACCGAAAGCAGTGCGCTGGTGGCGAACGTCACCGGCTGGATCGACAGCGTCGACGCGCTGCTGACGCTGTTCGGGCGGATCGCCGCCGAGGTCCGCCGCACCGGCCTGCAGCAGTTGCTGGTGATCGATCACACCTTCGGCGTGGTGCCGCCCGAGGACCAGTTGTTCCGGCTGGTGAGCGGCATGGTGGGACAGGGCTTCGAGAATGTCCGTCTGGCCTACGTCGATGCCCGCGGCACCGCGGTCAGCCGCATGGAAGTCGCCGAGATCCTCGCCCGCGAACGCGGCTACGACTGCCGGGTGTTCGACAACGAATCGCGCGCCCGGATCTGGCTGCACTACGGCGAGAACTGAAGCTTCGCGATCCTGCCGCTTCGCCCCGCTCACTCGCCGGCGGGACGGGCCAGCACTTCCGGCGGCAGCAGCGCCGCGATCTGGCGCACGAAGACCGGCACCTTCTCCTCGCTGTAGCCGCGATGGGCGTAGGCGACGCGGCCCTCGCGATCGATCACGAACATGTTGGGCAGAGAATCCACCCCGTACTGCACGCTGGTTGCGCCACTGCTGTCGTGCACCCAGGTCACGTCGATGTCGCGGTTGGCGCGGATCACGGCCTGATAGTCCGCGCGCGGTTCCTTCACGTTGATCGCGATCACCTCCAGATGATCGCGGCCGATGATGCGCTGGAACTTGCCGAGGATCGGCAGTTCCTTCCGGCACGGCCCGCACCACGAGGCCCAGAAGGTCACGATCACCACCTTGCCGCGATGCCGGCTGACGGTCTGCTCCTGGCCCTCGCGGTCGCGGCCGAGGGCATCCGGCGGCGGCTGGCCGATGGTCGGGGCCGTGGCCTTGTTCCCGGCGTCCGCCCGGGTCTGCGCCTTGGCGGTGGCGCCGATCGCGGCCGGTATCAGCATCGCCGGCAGGAGCAGGGCCGGCAGCGCCGGCAACAGCAGTGCGATGGTCAGCGCGATGCGGACGCGCCTGTTGGCGAACTTCCCGGAAGGCGGCATGGCAGATTCCGTCGGTGACAGAGGAGGGGGCGTCGCCCAGTGTATGCCGGCCCGGTTCACTTCTCGACGAAGGCGCGCTCGAACACGTACTCGCCGGCGGTTCCGATCCGCGGCGAGGCGGTGAAGCCGCGGCCATCGAGGATCCGGCGGAAGTCGGCCAGCATGCCCGGGCTGCCGCAGATCATCGCGCGATCGTGCTTCGCGTCCAGCGGGTCGAGACGGAGATCTTCGGCGACCCGGCCGCTGTCGATCAGGTCGGTGATCCGCCCGCGCTGCAGACGGCCGTGGAAATAGAAATCCTCGCGGCTCACCGCCGGGTAGTACAGCAGCTTGCGCGCGATCTCCTCGCCGAGGAATTCGTGGCGCGGCAGTTCGCGTTCGATGTAGTCGCGGTAGGCGAGGTCGGGTTCGCCGCGCACGCCGTGCACGATCACGATCTTCTCGAAGCGTTCGTAGGTGGCGGGGTCCTTGACCACCGCCAACCACGGCGCCAGCCCTGTGCCGGTGGCCAGCAGATACAGATTGCGCCCCGGGTGCACGTCGGAAATCAGCAGGGTGCCGGTCGGCTTGCGTCCGATCAGGATCGTGTCGCCCGGCGCGATGTGCTGCAGACGCGAGGTCAGCGGGCCGTTCTGCACCTTGATGCTGAAGAATTCGAGCTGTTCTTCCCAGTTGGCGCTGGCGATCGAATACGCGCGCATCAGCGGCTTCGTCGAGCCGTCTTCCTGCGGCACCTCCAGCCCGATCATCACGAACTGGCCGTTGTCGAAACGGAAGCCGTCGTCGCGGCTGGTGGTGAAACTGAAATAGGCATCGGTCCAGTGACGGACGTCCAGCACGGTTTCGGTGCCGTAGGGAGAGGCCATGCGGAGGGTCTGGGCGGGGCAGCGGGATCGGCGCGCATTTTAACCGGCCGGCCTCCGGCGCACCCGACTGCGATCAAATTCCCGGCCGATCCGGCTGCAAGGCGCGGTAAAATCACGATTTTCCCGATGCCAGCCGCCGCCGTGTCCAACGCCTCGACCGCCGCCATGCCCGCCGCCCGCCGCCCGGTCTCGATCCGCCAGGAAGACCTGATCCAGTCCGTCGCCGACGCCCTGCAGTACATCAGCTACTACCACCCGGTCGATTACATCCGGAACCTCGCCGCCGCCTACGAGCGCGAGGAAAGCCCGGCGGCGAAGGACGCCATCGCCCAGATCCTGATCAACTCGCGGATGTGCGCCGAGGGCCACCGCCCGATCTGTCAGGACACCGGCATCGTCACCGTGTTCCTCGAAGTGGGCATGGATGTACGCTGGGACGACGCCACGATGGGCGTCGAGGACATGGTCCACGAAGGCGTGCGCCGCGCCTACAACCATCCCGACAACAAACTGCGCGCCAGCGTGCTGGCCGACCCCGCCGGCAAGCGCCAGAACACCAGGGACAACACCCCGGGCGTGGTCAACGTGAAGATCGTGCCCGGCAACACCGTGGAGGTGGTCGTCGCCGCCAAGGGTGGCGGCTCCGAGGCCAAGTCCAAGTTCGCGATGCTCAATCCGTCCGACTCGATCGTCGACTGGGTGCTGAAGACCGTGCCGACCATGGGCGCCGGCTGGTGCCCGCCTGGCATGCTGGGCATCGGCATCGGCGGCACGGCCGAGAAGGCGATGTTGATGGCCAAGGAGGCGCTGATG
>JBIJAD010000354.1:0-4281 GCA_044345955.1 Lysobacteraceae bacterium | reverse complement strand
ATCGATTGCGACGGGAGCAGCATCCATGGCGGCGGACTCGGAGGAAGGGAGTCCATTTCATCATTCAAGCCGACCCCGCATCGTGGCGTCGGCCACGTGCCTGCGCTACGCTGGCACGTGGCCGCCACCCCGCTGCGGTGCGGCTTAACTCGGGCGTTAGAACTCTTATGGCACTCAGTCCGCTCACGGCTCAATTTGCTGGTGAACTCGCCGCCGACATTAAGGCTCGTCAGTTCCGCAAGTCTGGCCCCAATTGGCACCGCGACATCAATTCATTGATTCAGGTATTGAATATTCAGAAGTCACAATGGGGTGACCAGTTCTACATCAATGTCGGCATTTATCTCAAGGACTTGGGCAACGAGACGCGCCCCACGGAATATCGTTGTCACGTTCGCTGCAGAGCCGATGCGCTCCTGGACGGAGAAGAATATTTTAGTTTCAACCGCCTGCTGAATTTTGACGAACCAGTTCCACTGGCAGAGCGTTATAAGGAGCTTAGGAGGCTTATCGCCAAGTCTGCTCTAACTTGGCTCGATGTCAATTCCACCAAGGAAGCGCTCGCAAGAACCTTGCAATCTCGCGGCACGCGTGGTTTTTTCATATTGGCCGGAGTATCTAATTGTCTCGGCACGGAGCTTTTGTCCAAATGAAACAGAGTTCTAACACGTCAATCGACCCGACCGCAGGGCACGGTTTTTCTCTCTTCCGTATCAGCGCCCCGGCTGCGGCGGGTTATCTCCAACGTTAGGTGTTGTGCCCATGCGAGCCTATTCGTCCAACGAAGAGCTGTTTCAACACATTTCTGATCTGGCTACTCAATTACAGAGCCATGGTCAGGCGGAGGCTGCCCAATCACTCAAGGACGGCTTGTCCTCCCTCAACGGCCTTACCGACGGTTGGGCGTTGCTAATGGAGTCCATCACCCATGCAATCCAGTTGTGTGGAGGCTCCTTCCAATCGGAACTTTCCTCACAGCTAAATGATGTTCTTGCTGTAGTAAAAAGAGTTGTATTCCGTTGAGCACTACGCCACTCACACCTGACCTTGTCCAAGTGAGGCCTAACCCATCGCTCAAGCCGATCCGCTACGGCAGGCAGCGTAAGCCTGGTCCGCGGTACCTTGTGTATTCTCGCCAACCAGGCTTACGCTGCCCACCTCCGCGGGCGGCTTAGCTCGAACGTTAGGCGTCATGAATACCCCCAATGCCGCTCGCCGATTCACCTGCTGGGCCAACACTCTTGGCAACTGTGACCGAGGGCCATCGGGAAAACCGGGGTCAGAGACGACTTCCGACGAACTTCAACGCCACACTCCGACCCCGGTTTTCGACCGGGCGACCCAACGCAGGCATCAGATCGCAGAGAAACCGATGCGTCCATCCGACGAGAAAAAATTGCTTCTTCAGGTGCTCCGGCAACTTGAATCGCCCTCGCGAAACGTTCTCCTGGCCGAATGGTTCCTTCCCGCTGGATGGGTCGTATCGGTCGTCGCGTTTGCGGCCGTGTTCCAATTCGGGGAGCGGATCAACCCGGGTCTCCTGGCAGCGATGTTCGCCGTTTTTGGCGTCGTCATCGGCATCGCGTTTTTCGCGCGCGAATACGCGAAACAGGAGCCGGTCATGCGGCCGCATATCGACCGCGAAAGCATCCTCCGCAGGCTGGCCGAGTTGGAGACCTGACGACGCGTCGAAACCGGCGCAGCAAAAACCGGGGTCAGAGACGACGTTCAACGAACTTCAAAACCACACTCCGACCCCGGTTTCTGTTTCATGGCGCTTTGCTTCCGGGGAAAACGTCGTGGATTGCGGTCGATCGCGAGCGGATCAGGCACATTCTCGAACACCCTGGGACCTGACGGTTCGCCCGACAAGCCCGACACCGCACCTCGCGACGAGAACGCCAACATGACCGACATCACCGACGTTCGATTCACGCTCGCCGTGCCGGATCTGGCCAGGTCCACGGATTACTACACCTCCGTTCTCGGCCTGGAGATCGATTTCACCGCGCCCGGCTGGAGTTTCCTCTCGCGCGGCAACTTCCGGGTGATGCTCGGCGAGTGCACGGACGCGATCCCGCCTGTGGCGCTGGGCGATCACTCGTGGTACGGCTACGTGACGGTTTCGGACGCGGCCGCCCTGTTCGAGGAGTATCGGGCCGCCGGCGCGGAGTTCACCCAGACGCTGTCGGACAAGCCGTGGGGCATGCGCGAATTCGGGGTCCGCACCGTCGACGGGCATCGGATCATGTTCGGACAGGAACTCCAGGAAAACACGTGACAAGTCCTACCCGGACATGTCGCGTGGCCGCGCATCCCCGTGCCGCGGCAACGCCGACTTGTTCGGCGTTGTCCCCGGCCGTCGTTCGGGCAAGACCGAAAGCTGCATCGGGCGCTTGGGGACGGCATACTTCTCTCTTGGCCGGGATGCCGTGTCGTTCGCTCGCTCGACCGATGCCTGCAATCCCTTCTCGTCTGTCCAGAGCATCCACATGCCCGTTTTCTCCTGCGCCGCACCCGATTGCGGCCGTCTGATTTCGAAGTCCATGTTTCCCGGCGGCAGCCCGGTCGCGCTGGCCCGTCCGGAGGAATGGTCGCTGTTCGGTTTCGATTGCCCCGCGTGCAGGGCGATGCGCTGCGATCGTTGCGCGACGCGCACGGTCGGGATGTGCGCCTGCGGCCAGCCGCTGCGGCTGTCGATCCGACCGGCCCCGCAGGAACCGGGCAGGGAGGGCGCGACCGCCGATGGGCCAGCCAACCAGCCGGCGGATCCCGGGCGGGTGCGCGCGTTCGCCGACGCCATCGCCGCGCTGGTGGGCGGCAGCGTCGTCGACTACAGCACCGTCGACTTCGGTCGCGAGCGCAAGGGCGGCGCGCTGACCCTCTTGCTCGATCGAAGCGGGCAGCCGGAAGGCGAACGCGGCATCGCGCTGGTGCAGCTTCTGCGCAGCATGGGATTGCCGGTCGGAATCCAGGTGTTCGCGAACACTCTGCGCGACCTCGGACGCGAGCCCGAGCATCAGGATCGCGATCAGGTCGTGTTCTTCGGCGCGCCCGACGTGTTCGAGGCGATCCGGGTGGCCGAAGTGGACCCCGCAAATCATGACCTGACCAGCGAGGATGTCGTGGCGCAACTGCTGCGGTGGCACGAGCGCCACGGCGTCGAGATCGTCGCCGCGGACAGCGAAACCGTGGTGCTGCGTTTCCTGCGTCTGCCGGACGATCTTTCCGCGCTCACCGCGGAGATCGTCGAGTTCTGCCCCGATCTCCAAGAAGTGTTCGAACTGGACCCGCAGGCGCTCGGCAAGTCGGGGTGGCTGTGGTTATGGTGGGATTGATGTGGCGGGATGCATGGATTCCCGCCGAAGGGTCGCCATGATGCCGTCACGATCCGGCCGTCGCCGGGTTCCGGAGCGCCGATGATGCAGCAGCCGCGGGACAGCGGGTCAGAACGCAACGTGCAGTCCGCGCGCGGCGGGTGGTTCGGGCGCGGCCTGGGCTGGTGGCTGGCGCGCAAGCGACGGGTGGCGGTGGCGGTCGCGATCCTGATCGCGGCGTTCGCGGCGCTGCACGCCTCGCCCGGGACGCCGACGCTCACCGATCCGAACACGATCCGGGTGCTGGTCAGTCTGCTGATGCTGGGGACGTTTCTCGGTCTGGTGCTGGTGGCCGGCGGTGTGCGCGCGGCGCGTCCGGGCGATGCCGCGCTGCGTGCGCTGTCCGGAGCGATGGCCGGCGCGGGCGTGGCCCTGGTATTCGGTGCCGGTTTCGCGGTGGCTGCGGCGAGTGCGGGCTTGGGCGCGATCGCCGGCTATTGCGCCCCGCGCTGGATCCGTTGGCTGTAAGCTGCGGACGCAAGTCTGCGGACGCAGCAGAGGAGGTGCGGCATGCACACCGGTTCCTGTCTGTGCGGTGCGGTGACGTTCACGGTCCGCGGCGAGCTGAAGCCGGCGGACGCCTGCCATTGCGTGCAGTGCCGGCGGTTCTCCGGGCACTGTTTCGTCTCCACCGATGTCCCACGCGATGCGGTCGACATCGTCGGCGCGGAATCCGTCACCTGGTTCCGATCCTCGGAAAAGGCGCGGCGCGGGTTCTGTTCGATCTGCGGCTCGTCCCTGTTCTTCGATCCGCCGGCGCGCGACTGGATCGGGATCGCGATGGGCGCGTTCGATCCGCCGACCGAGACCCGCATCGAGATGCACATCTTCGTCGCGGAGAAGGGCGACTATTACGACATCGACGACGGCCTGCCGCAGCATCCGCACTGAACGCGAAGACCCC
>JBIJAD010000047.1:0-15438 GCA_044345955.1 Lysobacteraceae bacterium | reverse complement strand
GATCCGGCTCGCCGGCAGCGGATGCTGCGCGCAGACGTGCCGCCATGCCGCTTCCAGCGCCTGCGGATCGAGCGGCCGGCCGACGCGGATCGCCAGCGGTACGTTGTATGCGTCCGACATCGGTTGCAGACGGTGCAGCGCCCACAGACCGAGTTGCCCCTCGGACAACGACCTGTCCGAGACCGCGGAACCGAGTGCGAGCAGGCGATGCAGCGCTTCATCTTCGGTCAGCTTGCCGTCCCGGAATCCATCCAGGATATCGTCCAACGTCATCCGGCAGCGCTCCTTTCAAGCATCGCCCTCACCTGCGCGCGCGACAGCGCGCCGGCCCTGAAATCCCGCAGCGCGCTGCGCATCTGCGCCTCGTTCGGGCGTTCGGCTCCGGCACGGGGCACGAGTGTCTCCAGGTGCCTCGTCAAGGCGTCGATATTCGGATATTCGAGCAGCACGCGCCCGGAGAGGTCGAGCTCGAAGCGGCGGTTCAAGGCGCGCACCAGGCTGACGCCGACGATCGAATCGACGCCGTAGTCGCGGAACGTGCGGGTACCGTCGAAGCCGTCGGCCATCAGGTCGAGCGCCTGCTGCAGGAACGCGGTGACGAACGTGCGGACATCCGCAGCGGCCAGCGAACCGGCCATCGCCAGTTCGTGCGTCGGATCCGGCACCCAGTACCGCGCGCGTTCGAAGGCGTAGGTCGGCAGATCGACCCGCCGGGCAGCGCCCCTGCGCAGGACCTGCCAGTCGATCGCGAGGTGGCGGGTCCACATCCAGGCCAGTCGATCCAGATCGCGCCGGGCGATCGCGGCATCCACCACGCTCTGCGCGAAATCGCCGGGAGCGAGTTGCTGCAGTTGCGCAGCCGTCTGCGGATCGCCGACGTGCAGCGAGTCCGGACAGCCTTCCGGGTCCGCCAGATACTCCCGCAGGACCGACAGCAGCGACGCACGATCGCGCACCACCGCCGCCAGACGGAACGCCATCGCCTCGCGACACATCTGCAGCGTGTACGCGATGTCGACCAGCGACGCCTCACCGTCGCGCTCCAGCCACGACACCAGCTCTCCCACCATCGCACGCAGCGCCGTCGCCGTACGCGCCGACACCACCACCACTTCGCCCTCCGCCGGCACCACCGGCACCACCGGCGCGCGTCGGTCCCGATACTCCTCCAGCACCGCGCTCGCATACGTCCCGCCCGCGCCGAACGCGTTGATCAACGCGCGACGCGGCACCTCGCGGCGCACGCCGTCCTCCTCGATCAACGGACGTTTCCACTCCGCCAGCTCGCGCTGCAGACGCAGACCCGTGTCCTCCAGCCGCACATGCGGATTGGGCGTTTCGCCGTGGATCGTCGGCGCCAGCGCGCCGTGCCGCAACTGCAGCAGCACCTTGGCCAACTGGGTGATGCCCGACGCCGCCTCGGCATGCCCGATATTCGACTTCACCGCGCCCAGCGCGCAGTGCGCGCCCTCGAACACCTGCGCGAGCGCGGTCAGCTCGACCGCATCGCCGATCGCCGAGCCGCTGGCCGCGGCTTCGATGTAGCCGATGCTCTCCGGGGCAATGTGCGCAGCGCGCAGCACGTCGCGGATCACCTGCACTTGCGCAGGCGCGTTCGGCGCGCTGTACGCCAGTCCCGCGCCCGCATGGTTGACCGCGGTCGCGCGGACGATCGCCAGAATCTCGTCGCCGTCCTGCTCCGCACGGGCCAGCGGCTTGAGCAGCACCGCGCCCACCGCCTCGGCCGGCAGATAACCGTCGCCGTCGCCGAAACTGCGGCTGTCGAACCGGCTGCCCAGCAACTGCGCCTGACTGAGACTGACGAACTTGCGCGCATCCAGCGACAGGTTCACCGCGCCGGCGACCGCCAGTTCGCAGGCCCCGCGGCGCAGGTCGGCGCAGGCCAGATGCAGCGCCACCAGCGACGAGGAGCACAAGGTATCGATTGCGATGCTCGGGCCGCACAGACCGAAGAAGTGCGAAACGCGGTTGGCGATCCCGCTCTGGAACGATTGCAGAACCACCTGCGCGTCGGCGACGGGCTGCTGCAGCCGGTCGTAATGGTTGTACATGGAGCCGACATACACGCCGATGCGGCCGCCGTGCGCGTCCGCGATCCGTGCCCGGGTATAGCCGCTGGATTCGAACAGATTCCAGGTCGTTTCGAGGAACAGACGCTGCTGCGGGTCGGTGAATTCCGCCTCCCGCGGCGACATTTCGAAGAACAGCGGATCGAAGGCGCCGACATCGTCGATGAAACTGCCCCACTTCCCGCAGGAAGTCCCGGGGCGGCTGCGGTCCGGATCGAAGATCCTGTCCGCATCCCAGCGTTCGGCCGGGACGACAGACACGCAGTCGCGGCCGTCGCGGAGCACGTCCCAGAACGCTTCGACCGTCGGCGCGCCCGGGAAGCGGCCGCTGAGCCCGATGATCGCCAGATCTTCGTCGTTCCCGCGCGGCGCGGGCGCGAACCGCGACCTCTGCGTCGACCGGGCCGGCACCGCAGTCGGCACATCGGTCGGCACCGCAGGCGTCGCCGCGGCGGGACCCTCCGCGACCGGCACCGACCAGGCGCTGCGCCGCAGCGCATCGGCATGGTGCTCGGCGAAGTAACGGTGCAGTGCAGCCAGGTTCGGGTATTCGAAGAACAGGGTCTTGGGCAGCGAGCCGAACGTCTTTTCGAGATCGCTCGTCAACTGCATGACCAGGACCGAATCGATGCCGTAACGGGCGAAGGGCGCGCCCGGATCGAGCTGCGAGACCGGGATCTTCAGCATGCCCGCGATCAGCCTGCGCAGGCCTTCGAGCGAGCTGTCATGCCCGTCTGCGGCATGTCCTGCGTCGCGCTGCGGGCCGGCCTGTGCGGCATCGGCAGGCGCGGGCGCGGAGGACGCGTCGTCGATGACCGGTGCATGCTGGCGCACGCCGACCCACGCCGCATCGCCGGCCATAGCGCGATGGAACGCATCGAACCCGTCCGCATCCTCCAGCGATTCGAGACCCTGGGCGCGCAATTGCGCCTGCAGAACGTCGGGCATGCGCATGCCGCCGTTCGCCCACAGCGGCCAGGCGATCGCGACCGTCCTGCCATGACGCTCGCCGCGATCGACCTGTTGCCGGCGTCGGGCCGCGAAGGCATCGAGGAAGGCGTTGGCCGCCGCGTAATCGGCTTGTCCGACGTTCCCGGTCGAACCCGCGATGGACGAGAACAGGGCGAAGAAATCGATCGGGCGCTCGTCGATCGCCGCATCGAGGCTGGCTGCGACGCGCAATTTGGTGCGCAGGACCGCTGCGTATTCCTCGCGGGTTTTCGCGATGACGAAACTGTCGCGGACGATACCGGCGGAATGGATGACGCCGTCGAGAGCGCCATGCGCATCTTCGATCTCGGCAAGCAGCCGACGAGCGGCTTCCGGCTCCGCGGCGTCGACCCGGCGGTATTCCACCGTGCGGCCCGCATCGCGCCATCGATCCAGCCGCGACTGCAGCGAAACGCCCGCTTCGCTGCGTCCGGCGAGCACGATCCTGGCGTCGGGAGCGTGTCGCAGGATTTCGTCCGCGAACAGGACCCCGAGACCACCGCCACCGCCGACGATCACGTAGACCCCGGCCGGCTTCCACGGGAGGACCGTCCGGGTCGCGGCGATCTCGGCGGGAATCTCGGCGACCACCTCGGTTTCGCGGACTTCGGCGCGATAGCGGACCGCATGCTCGCCGCTGCCGGCGGCATCGTCCAGTTTGCGCCGCCAACCGGCGATGTCGTCGGCCGGGGCCAGTTCGATCCACTGACCGTGCACCGACGGATGTTCCAATTGTGCGGTCCGCAGGATGCCGCTCAGACCATGGAGCATGCCCGCGTCCGATGCCCCGGACACGACCACCTGGATCAGCTTCCGGTCACGTCCGGCACTGGCCATGACCCGTTTCAGCGTTTCGATCAAGCGCCAGCCGAAGTGCTCGCAGCGCGACACGAGATCGCCTTCGGGCGCGCGCCAGCGCTCGCAGCTCAGGCCGGGCTGCGCGGACAGCGCATCTTCGAGCCCGGCCCAGCAATCCACGGGGTCGCCTGCGTCCTGGCACAGCACGACCAGTCTGTGCGCGGCAACCGCGTCCTGCGACGGCGCCTGCGATGTCTGCCAATGCCTGCCGAGCAGGACCGTGCGTCGGGACGAAGCGCCGGCCACCTTGCGCGAGCTGAGTCCGAGCATCCGGACCAGCACCCGTCCCCGCGCATCGCACAGATGCACGTGCAGCCTGGTCATGACGCCGCCGTCGCCGGGCTCCCTCCGGATCACGGCATGCGCGATGCCGGCATGCTCGACGGCGGCGGCCGGGTCATCGATGTCCAGCGCGTCCAGCGCGAACGGAATCGAAGGCGCCGCATCCGTCGTCTGCGCCTGCCACATGGCCGCAGCCGCCTGCAGCGCGCTGTCCAGCAGGGTCGGATGCAGTCCGAATCCGCGCCCGGCCTCGATCGCGGCCGGGCCGAGCCGAAGCCGCGCGAGCACGAACGGCCTGCCGTCCCGATCGACGCCGGCTTCCGCCTGATCCAGCCCGCGACCGGTTTCGCCGTACTGCAGCCCCTGCGCGGCGAGACGCGAATAGCAGGCGTCGCCGGCGAGGTGTCGATCGGAGAGGGCGCGCAGCGCATCGATGTCGATGGCGATCGACGGACTCGATGCGCGGCGAACCGCCACGCCCTGGACGTGAACGCACCTGTCCGCGTCGGTTTCGCCGCTGAGGATCTCGAATCGGAATTCATCGTCGAGAGGCTGCAGCTCGACGTGCACGCGCAGCGGGCCAGGATCGACCGCCAGGGGCCGCGCCCAGACGATGTTCCTCAGCGCATGCCCATGCTCCGGATCGGCCATCCGCAGTGCGGCGAGCGCCATTTCCAGGCAGGCGACGCCGGGCAGTATCCGGCGACCATGCACGCGATGATCGGCGATCGGAAAATCGTCCGCATCCAGCGTCGCGCTGTAGCGCTGGAAGGCGAAAGTCGAGGTGTTCTCGTGCAGAAGCGGATGCAGCCTGCGTTCGCGCTCGCCGGTGGCCGGCCGGGGGGCGAGGAAACTGCCGGGATCGATCCAGCAGCGCACTTTCTCGAACGGATAGGTCGGCAGCGAAAGCCTGCGCGGCCTGCGGGCCGGGTACAGCAGCCGCCAGTCGACCGGCAGACCGCGCACCCAGGCGGCCAGTACCTTCGCGTGCTTGCCGCGGGCGATCCACTTCGCGACGGCTTCCTGCATCTCCTCGTCGCCGGCGAACAGCGCATCGCCGCCGGGGCGATCGGTCGCCAGATCGGCGTGGATCTCCTCGTCGGCCGGGCGATTGCCTGCATAGGCCTCGAGCGTGCGCCGCACGCTTTCGAGCGACGCCGCGGAGAACGCCATCCGGTGCGGCATCGCTTCCCTGCCGATCTGCAGGGTGTAAGCCAGTGCGGCGAGGTCGGACTCGCGGCAGCGCCCGCTCGCGATCGCGTCGGCCAGACGGAGCGCGCGCCTGCGCAATGCGTCGCCGGTCCTGGCCGAGAGCACGATCAGCGCCGGCCGCAAGGCGTCGACGACCACGCCGCCGGACGTGTCCTCGTCGGCGGTCGGGGATTCCTCGACGATGACATGCGCGTTCGCGCCCCCCGCGCCGAACGACGACACGCCGCCGATCCGGGGATGTTCGCGGAGGCCGTCGCCGGCGTCGAAACGCGGGCGCGGCCAGGGCGCGAGCGCGCGCTGCAGCACGAACGGGCTGCGTTCGAAGTCGATCTGCGGGTTCGGCACATCCGCATGCAGGCTCGGGACCAGTCGGCCATGCTGCATCTGCAGCAGCAACTTGGTGAGCCCGGCGATACCGGCCGCGCTTTCGCAATGGCCGATATTGCTCTTCACCGATCCGATCGCGCAGAACTGTCGGTCGTCGGTGCCGCGACGGAAGGCCTTGGTGAGCGCATCGATTTCGATCGGATCGCCGAGCGCCGTGCCGGTGCCGTGCGCTTCGATGCAGGTGACGGCCCGCGGATGCACGCCGGCGCGATCCAGCGCCTCGGCGACGACTTCGGCCTGCGCGACCGGATTGGGCACGGTGTAGCCGTTGGTCCGACCGCCCGCATTGATCATCGCGCCGCGGATGATGCCGTGGATGTGATCGCCATCGCGTCGGGCGGCATCGAGCGGCTTGAGCACGACCGCACCGACGCCCTCGCCGTCCACGAATCCATCGGCGCGATCGCCGAAAGAGCGGCAGCGCTCGCCGCTGGACAGCATGGTCAATGCGGACAGCGCCTGATAGTGCGCCGGGTCGACGATCAGGTTGACGCCACCGGCGATCGCGGTGTCGCACAACCCGCCGCGCAAGGATTCGACCGCGAGCTGTATCGCCGTGAGCGAAGAGGAACACGCGGTGTCGACGGCCATCGACGGGCCGCGGAAATCGAACAGATAGGAAACGCGGTTGGCGATCGACCAGAAGCTGCCGATCCGCATGTAGGTGCTGTTCATGGCGCCGACGTAGACGCCGACGCGTCGACTGTCGCTGAGGGTCTGCGGCGTGTAGCCCGCGTCCTCGATGCAGGCGTAGGCTTCTTCCAGGAACAGCCGCTCCTGCGGATCGATATGCTCGGCCTGGCGCGGCGACAGGTCGAAGAACAGCGGGTCGAAGCAGTCGATGTCGTCGAGGAATCCGCCCCAACGGGTGTACATCGCACCGAAGCGACCGCGTTCCGGATGGAAGTATCGGCGCCAGTCCCATCGCGAGGCCGGAATTTCGCTGATGCAGTTGCGCCCTTCCGACAGCGCCTCCCAGAACTGCGCGACATCGCCCGAGCGCGGGTAACGCCCGCTGAGACCGATGATGGCGATGCCGGCATCGGCCCGCGACGGCGCCGGCGCCGCGACGGCGGCTGTCGGCAGTGGACCGGCGGACTGCCGCGTCGGCGGCGATGTCGACAGGCGGAACCGCGACGCGGTCGGAGCCGATGCGGGCCACATCGACTCGCCCGCTGCCGCGAGACCTGCGCTCGGCGGCTGCGGATTCGCAGCCTCCCGGGCGCTGACGTCGCTCCCGGTCCAGCGCACGACCTGTTCGCGACGGCTGGACAGAAGATGATCGGCGATCGCCGAGATCGTCCGATATTCGAAGAACAGCGTCGTCCTCAGATCGTCGAACGCGTCGTTCATCGCGTCGCAGATCTTCACCACCAGGATCGAATCGATGCCGTACTTCTCGAGCGGCACGTCCGCGTCGACCTGCGGCAGCGACCGATGCAACGTCGATGCCACCAGTCGGCGCAGCGCGAGTACCGCGCGCTCGCGCAGACGCGCGTCGTCGACCTCGACGACCGCGCCGGACCGGATCTTCGCGGCTTCCGACGTCCGCGGCACGATGGCCGGCGCCGGGCCGACCCAACGCTCGACCTGTTCGCGCCGGGTGTCGAGCAGATGGTCGACCAGCGCGGAGATCGTGCGGTACTCGAAGAACAGGGTCGTTCTCAGGTCGCCGAATACCTCGTTCATCGCATCGCAGATGCGGACGACGAGGATCGAATCGATCCCGTACTTCTCGAGCTGCACGTCCGCATCGACCTGGGGGAGCGCGCGCTCGAGCGCGGCGGCGACCTGTCTGCGCACCGCGAGGATCGCCCGCTCCCGCAGCGCGAAGCGCGCTTCGTCCCCGTCTTGCCCCGGCGCGACGGTCGCTGCGGACACGGTCTTCGGCTGCGTGGTGGCAGCCGGGACGGGAACGGGACCGGCGCCGGCCACGATGCCGTCGCTGGTCGCGACGACGATCTGCAGCCCGAGATCGTGACGCGCTTCGGCCGGGAAGCGGACCTGGCGCATGCCCGCCTCGGTCAGTGCGCGCTGCCAGCCTTCCGGCGCCAGCGCCGGTGTGTCTTCGATCCGCAGTTCCGGGTCTTCGTACAACCACCAGCCTTCGAGCAGACCGAAGGTCACGTGCGAGAACACGCTGGAGGTGCTGATTTCGTTGATCAGCAACTGGCCGCCCGGCCGCAGGGTCGCCTTGGCGTGCGCCAGGGTCCGGCGGATATTGCGGGTGGCGTGCAGTACATTGGTCGCGATCGCGATGTCGTAGTGCGCGGTCGGAATGCCCTGCTCGGAGGGATGCCGTTCCACATCGAAGAGGCTGCACTGCAGGGACGGCGCGATCGGCGCATATTCGCGTTCCGCATGGAGCAGGAACGCCATGGACAGATCGGTGTAACGATATTCCGCGATCCGGTCGCGATACGGCGCCAGGCGTGCGAAGGCGAGCGTGCTGGTGCCGCCGGTGCCTGCGCCGATCTCGATGATCCGCAGCTTCGCCTCCGGATCGCTCCGCAGCCGGGCTGCCACGCTGGCGACGAGCTCGCCGACGAGCACGCCGTTGAAGTAGTCGATGATCGGGTTGTTGCGATAGACCCCGGCCACGCGATCGAGCGAGGCGTTCGGGAAGAACACCGAGGTCGCCGGAACCCGACCGGCGAGGATACCGTCCAGTTCGGCCATCGCCAGATCGGCGAGTTCGGCGTAGGCACGCACGCGATCGTCGGCCGACCAGCGCGCTTTCGCCTCGTCCCACTCGCGTCGGGTCCGTTCCGGGTCCAGGGCGCGCGCGGGGCGATATTGCCCGGCGTCGCCGTCGAGTTCGCCCAGCTTCGCGAGCATGCGCAGACTGCCCGCGAGCCAACGCCGATAGCCCTCCGCGACCCGTTGCTGCGGATCGGAGGACGCCTCGAACACGCCCAGGGCCGCCAGCCGGACTGTCAGCAACCGCGCGAGCGCCTGTTCCATCCCGCGCAGCGTCGCCATCACCTCGTCGAGCGTGCGGGCGGTGGCCGGGTCCGCGATCGGCATGGCGGACACGGCGGGAGGGGTCGAGTCGACGCCGGTCGCCTCGTGATCGCTGTCGGCGGACAGCACACGCGCGGTGAATCCACGCAGGCGCAGGCAGATCAGACCGTCCGGGTCGCAGACGTCGATATCGTAGCGATGCAGACCCGCGCGCGGATCGGTTGCCGCCGGGTGCACGCGCACGACCGCCTCCGGCGGCGTCTGCGCCCGGATCTCGATCTCGTCGAGCGCGAACGGCAGATGCGCGCGCGTCTCGAGCGTCGCATCTCCCGCTTCGGTCTCGTCGAAGACCAGACCGGTGACCGCCTGCAGGGCACCGTCCAGAATGCCCGGATGCAGGACGTATTCGCCGCGCTCGGCCGATGCGGACCCTGCCGCCGGGGCCGATCCCGGCAATCTGAGCTCGGCGAGGACATAACGCGCACCCGCCGCATCGCGCCCGATCCGGACCTCGTCGACGACGACATGGGACGGCCCGTAGTCGATGCCCATCGCGACGAAGCGGCCATACAGGGTCGTGCCGCTGACCCGCCGCACGCAACCTGCGCGCAGCGCGGCCAGATCGAGGATCTGCGCCTCGGCAGCCACGGTGTCGTCGACGGCATCGACGATGAGCCGGCCGCTGCCGTGCACGATGCGCGCATCGGCCGGTGCCTGCGTGCGCGCGCCGGTGCTGTAGATCTCGTAACTGCAGCCGCCGTCTTCGCGTGGCGCGAGTGCGATGTGCACCCAGGTCGGCGCCGTCACGCGCAGAGGCCTGAGCCAGACGACGTTGCGCAGAAGGATCCGACCCGCGGCCGGATCGATCGATGCCTGCAGTGCGGCCCGCGCCATCTCCAGGTAGGCGACGCCGGGCAGAACCGCGACTCCGGCGACGCGATGGTCGCGCAGGAACGGTTCGGCGCCGGTCATCCGGGTGCTGAAGCGCTGTTCCGCGAGGGTCGAGGTGTTGCGATGGAGCATCGGATGCAACCATCGATCCGATGCGTCGCTGCCGGTCGACCGGGCTTCGGGCCAGAATCGGTCGCCCGCGAACGGATAGGTCGGCAGCGAAAGCCTGCGCGGGCGAACGTCGCCACGCAGCGCGCGCCAGTCGACGAGGTCGCCGCGTCTCCAGGCGGCGGCCAGCGACTCTAGGTCGGTGGCCGCAGCCACCGCCCGCGGCGCATCGTCGAGCACGACGCCGACACAGTCGCGGGCGGTCGCGCCGCCGGCCACGAAATCCTCCAGACGCGCGCGCAGCTCGGCCGCGTCGCGGACCACGAACGCGAGTCGATGCGACATCGGCAGGCGGCCGAACTGCAGCGTGCAGGTGAGTCGCGCCATGTCGACCGGGGTCCGGTCGCGTTCGCAGCGACGCAGCCAGGCGATGAACGCCTCGGCATACGCCGACAACTGTCCCGCGCTGCGGGTCGACAGCACGAACAATTGCGGCGCCGCGTCCGCGACGATCGGGCCCGCTGAGACCGCGTTCGCAACGATCGCGCTCGCAGGATCGGGGGGCGCTTCGAAAATGGCGTGCACGTTGGTGCCGCCGATGCCGAACGAACTGAGCCCTGCCCGCCTCGGCGTCGCGCCGGCCGGCCACGCCGTCAAGCGATCGACGACGAAGAACGGCGAGGTTTCGATGCGCAGCGCCGGATTGGGGCGCACATGATTCAGACTGGCGGGAATCATGCCGCTGGACAGGCAAAGCGCGAGCTTCACGCATCCCGCCAACCCGGCGACGGTATCGAGATGACCGACGTTGGTCTTCACCGACCCGATCGCGCAATAGCCGGTCCTGTCGGTACTCCTGCGATAGGCCGAAGTCAGGGCCGACATCTCGATCGGATCGCCGAGCTCGGTGCCGGTGCCATGCGCTTCGACGTACCCGATCGTCTCCGGATCGACGCCGGCCGCACCCAGCGCGGCCAGGATCACCCGTTCCTGCCCTTCCGCGCTCGGCGCGTAATAGCCTGCCTTGCCGGCGCCGTCGTTGTTGAGCGCGATGCCGAGCAGCACGGCATGGATGTGATCGCCATCGGCGATCGCATCTTCTTCGCGCTTGAGCAGCACGACCGCGACGCCTTCGCCGCCGACCATGCCGTCGGCGCCGGCATCGAAGGCGCGGATGCGGCCGTCGCGCGAGAAATTCAGCCCTTTTTGATGCAGATACCCGAGCACCCGGGTCCCACCGATCGAGGCGGCGCCGACCAGCGCCTGGCGTACCTCACCGGCGAGCAGACAGCGGGAGGCCGTGTGCATCGCGACCAGCGAGGACGAGCAGTTCGCATGCACGGCGAGACTCGGACCGATCAGGCCGAGCCGGTGCGAGATCATCGTGGGGACGGTGCCGCTCTGCGCCAGCAGCCAGGCGACGTACTGGTCGCCATCGCTCAGCACGCCGTCGCCGGCCGTCGCCTCCGCGCCCAGCAGGGTCGCGTAGTCGCTGTGGCTGGTGGCGGTGAAGACGCCGGTGTCGGGGATGTCCTGCGGCAGATACCCTGCGTCCTCGATGGCCGCCCAGGCATGCTGCAGCAGCAGGCGCATCTGCGGGTCCATGCGATGCGCGTCGTGCACCGAGACCCGGAAGAAGTCGGCGTCGAACAGTTCCTTGCCGTCGATCCGTCCCCATGCGGCGACGTAGCGCGGATCGGCGGCGAACTTCGCCGGCAGGCCGGCCGCGAGCTGGGCCTGCGGCGACTGGATGGCGATGCTTTCGACGCCATCGCGCAGGTTGTCCCAGAACTGCCGATGGTCCTGCGCGCCGGGAAAGCGGCAGGCCATGCCGATGATCGCGATGCGGCCGCTGCGGGGGTCGCGCGCGCGCGCATCGGCTGTGGTATCGCGATCGCTCGCGCTGCCCGCGGAACCGTGCGTTGCCGCCGTGGACGCGACGTCCGCAGTGGCGTCGGCCATCTTCGCGGTCAGCGCGCCGGCGATGCGTTCGATGGTACCGAGGCGGAACATGTCGCCGACCGGGAAATCGCAGCCGAAACGCACGGCGATCTGTTCCGCCGCCAGCATCGCCGACACCGAATCGCCGCCGATGTCGAAGAAACCTTCATCGTCGCGGAACCGGTCGGTGCCGATCACGCCGCGCCAGATCGCGCGCAGCGCCGGTACGATCGCGTCCGCGGCCGGGTTCGAGGGCCGGGCCGCCGGCGCGGAGGCGACGGCGTCGTCGGCGCCCTCGGGACGCTCGGCCATCGCCGTCAGCGTCTTGCGGTCGACCTTGCGGTTCGGCGTCAGCGGCAACGCAGGGATGCCGACGAAACGTGCGGGCAGCATGTAGGACGGCAGCGTCCTGCGCAGGTGATCGCGCAACGCGCGGACGTCCGGCGAGCCGCCGGCGTCGGTCGAGGCCGGGACACAGAACGCGACCAGTTGTTTCAGACCGGCGACGCCCGCGACGACGACCGCGCACTCCGCGACCGACGGGTGCGCGCAGAGGGTCGCTTCGATTTCGCCCAGTTCGATGCGGTAGCCGCGGATCTTGGTCTGCGTATCCGACCGCCCGATGTACTCGATCTGACCATCGCTGCGCCAGCGGGCCAGATCGCCGGTGCGGTAGAGACGGCCATCGGGCTCCAGCGGATGCTGCACGAAACGCTCGGCGGTCTGCTCCGGACGGTCGAGGTAGCCGCAGGCGACGCCGTCGCCGGCGATGCACAGTTCGCCCTGCGCCAGGGTCGGCGCAGGCTCGCCGTATCGATCGAGGATGTAGATCCGGGTATTGGCGATGCCTCGACCGATCGAGCCGCGGCTGTCGCGATCCAACCGCACCGCCGTGGACCAGATGGTGGTCTCGGTCGGGCCATAGAGATTCCAGGCTTCCCAGCCTTGCGACGTGAAGGCGTCCCACAGGGCGTCGGGCATCGCCTCGCCGCCGCAGAGGATCTTCATGCCCTCGACGTTCTTCCAGCCCGCCTGCAGCAGCATCTGCCAGGTCGTCGGCGTCGCCTGCATGACCGTCGGTGCGGTCCGCGCGATCACCGCCTTCAGCGCCTCGCCGCTCTGGACGTCGCCCGCATCGCATATCTCGCAGCGCGCTCCGGTCACCAGCGGCAGGAACAGCTCCAGTCCGGCGATGTCGAAACTGATGCTGGTGACCGCGAGCAGCCGGTCCTCCGCGGTCATGCCGGGCCGATCCCGCATCGACCACAGGAAATTGACGACCGAGCGATGTGCCACCACGACGCCCTTCGGGCGCCCGGTGCTGCCGGAGGTGAAAATCACGTACGCGGGACGATCGGGGGCCAGCGCGGTGGCACGCTCGGCCAGGGCCGCGGCGTCGGCCGTGTCTTCGCAGGACTCCACGCACAGGGGCGACGTCGACGGCGGACAGATCGGGCCCACCGTGTCGAGCAGACTCGTCTGCGTCAACAGCAGCCCGACGCGACCGTCTTCGAGCACCAGACGCAGACGGTCCGGCGGATACGCGGGGTCCAGCGGCACATAGGCCGCGCCGCATTTCAGGACCGCCAACAGGCTTGCGACGAGATCGATCGATCGCTCGAGACAGACCGCCACCAAGGTGCCGTCACCCGCACCATGCCGCATCAGCCAGGTCGCCAGCGCGTCCGCGCGCGCTTCCAGCGCCGCATAGCTCGCGGTCGCGCCGGCGTGGCCGATCGCGATCGCGTCCGGCGTGCGCAGCGTCTGGGCGGAGACCAGCGATTCGATCCGCCGATCGCGCGGATAATCGGCGTCGGTGGCGTTCCAGGCGTGGACGAGACGCCGACGTTCGCTCTCGGGCAACGGAGAGAAGGTCCTGAGCGGATCGTCAGCCCGTTCCACGACCTGCGCCAGCAGATGCAGGCAGGACGCGGCCATCCGTGCGACGGTCGTCGCATCGAACAGACTGCGGTCGTACTTCAGGTTGATCCGGAACTGGCCCGATTGTTCGGCGACTTCGCAGATCAATTCGTAATAGCCGTCCTGATGCAGATCGTCGAGGACTTCGATCTCGAGCGCATCGCCGGAACCGGCGCCCAGCCGCTGCCTGTCGGCCAGTGCGCTGCTTTCGTATTCGTAGGCGACCTGGAAGACCGGGGCGAAAGCCTGTTCGCGCGAGAGGTCCAGATCGCGGACGACGTGCGAGAACGGATAGTTCGCATGCGCCATGCCGTCGAGCATCGTGCGCTGCAGCCGGCGCGCCCAGTCGGAGAACGACGCGTCGCCGTCGATCGTGGTGCGCAGGGCGATCGGGTTCGAAAACAGACCGACCACGCGTTCGAAATCCGGTTCGGGCCGGCCGTAGGTCGGCACGCCGACGATGATGTCGGTTTCGCCGGTGCTCCGATGCAGCAGCAAGGTGTAGACCGCGAGGAACAGGACGCCGGGCGTGATCCTGAGTTCGGTCGTGGCCCGGCGGATGCCGGCCGCGAGCGCTTCGGGCACGGATTCGCCGTGGGTGCCGCCTTCGATCCGTTTCCTGCTGGCGCGCGAACGGTCGGTCGGCATTTCGAGGCGCGGCAAGGGTCCGGCCAGCATCTCGCGCCAATACGCGCGATCTTCGCCGGCCTGCGGACCGGCCAGATAGTGGCGCTCCCAGGCGAGGAACGCATCGTAGTCGGGCGACGGGCGCAGATCCGCTCTCGTCTCGCCGCGGGCGAGCGCGGCATACGTCCCCAGCAGCGAGGAGAACAACGGCTCGACGCTGCCGCCGTCGAACACGATGTGATGGGTGACGATCAACGCGATGTGCTCGCGCTCGTTGCGACGCAACAGGGAGAGGCTCGCGATCGGACCATGATCGAGCGCGATCGGCTGTTTGATTCGCGCGCGCAGCCAGGCGTCGACCTGGTCGTCGGTCCAGTCGGCGGCGTCCACCTGCACGAACGGCAGCGTATCGATGGCGGCCGTGCGCTGATACAGCGCGCCGTCGCGCTGCCGGATGCAGACGCGCAGGCCGGGGTGATCGAGCAATGCGACCGCCCAGGCGCTGCGCAGATGGGCGATGTCCAGCGACCCGCGAATCCGGAATGCGAGCGGCACGTTGTAACCGGCCCCCACCTCCCTGTCGAGCATCCACAGCCCGCGCTGCCCGACCGACAGCGGCCACTCCTCACCGCCCTTGATCGATGCCAGATGCGACTTCAGCGTCTCGACCGGGAACAATCCGCGCTGGAAGGCGAGCAGCAGGTCTCTCCTCACGACAGAGACTCCTTGTCCAGCATGGCCTCGATCACGTCGATCGCGACCCGCCCATCGCGGAAATCCTGCAGCACACGTTCGAGATCGGCGTAGCCGGCGGCCTCATGGTCGTGATGCGCCCGCGTAGCGACGGCTTCCCGTCCCGGCGACGCGCCTTCGAGGTCCGCGGCCGGCCGCGACGAGATCCTGCCGGCGATATGGGCGGCAAGCGCGGACACGCTGTTGTGTTCGAGCAGCGTAGCCGCGTCGAGGGCGATGGCGTACAGCGTTTCCAGCTCGCGCAGCAACCGGCGGGACAGGATCGAGTCGACTCCGTATTCGCCCAGCGGTGCCTGCAGGTCCAGTTCGACCGCGGGCACGCCGGTGAGGCGCGAGAGCAGACCGGCGATGGTGCGCTCGATCTCTCCACCGATGGATTCCAGCGGCGCGGCCCCCGGGGTCGTCTCTGCGACAG
>JBIJAD010000161.1:0-8615 GCA_044345955.1 Lysobacteraceae bacterium | reverse complement strand
ATCGGAATAGGTCAGCGAGGTCCAGCCGGTGGTCCATTGCCGGAAGAACACCCGCACGTCCACCGCGTCGATGTCCTCCGGGGCGCGCATGCGCACGCGGGCGACGGCGTAGTTGTAGACCGGATCGCCCTCGGCGTCTTCCGCATACAGCGCCAGTCGGTTGCTTTCCTGCGCGGTCGGCAACTGATCGAAGGGATGGGGGCCGTTCTGCGGCGCGTTGTAGGCCGCCAGCACCGCCTGGATGTAGTCGTAGGGTGCGTTCGCACCGTTGCCGTGCTGGATACCGGCGGTGAAGCTGGCGCCGGGCTTGGTCTTGAACACCCGCAGGTCGGTGCTGAGCCAGTGCGGGTTGCCGTCGCTCATCCTCGGGTTTTCGTTGAGGCTCAGCGTCAGCGGACCGCTGCAGACGAAATCGCCCATGGTCGCGGTGAAGATCGCGTCGCGGAAATCCTCGCCCTCCGGGATCTGATCGAAGGCGTCGGTTGAGCTGAAGGAGATATGCACGGGATACGCGATGCGCTGGGCGACGTCCTTGACCTGCGGGTCGCCTTCGTACAGCGGCGCGCCGAAGCTGGCGTCCATGCCCGGGACATTGCCGCCGCCTTTCCAGGCGATGCCGTATGTCGGTACGCTCACCTCGTCGGGCAGGAAGCCGTCGTAGACCACGTACAGGGCGTTGTTGAAGTTGGACGGCGGCGGCCCGAGCGCATCGACTTCGTGGATCGAGAAGGTCGAGACATCCGCGGTGATGTAGCACTTCTGCTTGGAGACGCGGATGAACTTCGCCAACTGGCAGGGGCGCCCCTGACTGTCGACGATCCACAGCAGGTAGTAGCCGGGCGGCGCGATGTCGCCGTTCACCGGCGACTGCACGCGCAGGGTGTTGTTGTCGACCACGTCGAAGTCGAGGCCGAGATAGCGCTGGTCCGGGTTGAAACCGTGGGTGCACGAGCCGCAGCGGATCAGCGCGACGCGGCGGATCGCGTTCGCCTGCGGCGTATCGACCAGAAACGGATAGGCGTAGCCGATGTTGCGCGGACTGGCGGTGATGGTCGGGCGGCCGGCCTGGTTCGCATAGGGCGGCGACCAGAGTTCGATGCGCAGTTCGCGATCTCCCGGATCGTTGCCCTCCGGATCGTCGCTCGGCCCGTTGGAGCCGGCGGTCCAGACCGTGCCGTCCGGCAGCAGCAGCGCCACCGAATGGTAGTGACGCACCACGCTCGCCGCTTCGACCGTATCCCAGCTTTCGGTGCCGGTGTACTGCCCGGTGTTCCAGTCGATGCCGGGCGTATAAAGCTCGCCTTCGCGCACGCCGTTGGCCTGGTCGTTTCCTTCGCCGCGGGTGCCGCCGGAAAAGAAGATCTGCCCGGTGGGCAGGATCACCGGACACGAGAAATTGCGGATCGGCGGGGTGCCCGCCCAGTCGCGATCGCCGGCCTGGGTCCACGCCATCTGGTTTTCGGCCACGCCCAGATCGATCCGCTGGGCGGTTTCTCCGCCGAAGAGCAGCACCCGGGCGCGGAAGCTTTCCTGGTGCAACAACGGCAGCATCACCGAGGTCCATGCGGCGGAAATGTCGTGATACTTCCCGTCCGCAGGCAGGTCGATCGAAGGCGATGCGTGGAACTCGCCGCTCCACGGGTTGCAGGTGCGATTGTGTCCGCGCACGGGGCTCGCGAAAAACACGCGACCGTTCGGCAGCAGATGCGTGCGCTGGTAGTCGTAGGCCGCGGCCGCGTCGATGGCGGTCTTCTGCGATTCGGTCGGCGGATTCGAATACAGCGGTATCCATTGTCCGCTGGCGGCGGAGTAGCGCTCGGCGACGTTGTTGCTGTGCCGGTGATTCTCGTGACTGGGATAGTCCTCGCGCAGGTCGGGGTGGCCACCCACCGCCAGCACATCGCCGTTGGAGAGCGTGACCAGGGTCGGATACCAGCGCCCGCCCGAATCCGGATTGCCGGCGGGGTCGGGATTCATCGGCTGGATTTCCTGCCAGGTGCCGGCGATCGGGCTGTAGATGGCGCAGCGGCGCTCGCCGCCCCAGTTCATGCCGCCATGGATGGCGTGTTCGATCTCGCCGGGGTCCTCGGGCGGCGGCGGGCCGATTTCGTTGCCGTTCTGGTCGAACAGATGCAGCTGACCGCCGCCGATCAGGAAACGACCATCCGCCAGGAATGCATGGCCGCTGCAGAAAATGTTGTAGTCGGGTGAAAGTGCCGCGGAGATGTCGAAGACGGTCTGCGCCTGGACATCGTAGCGGTGGGTGTCGTCGACCCGGTAGCCGCCGAAGTAGAGCACTTCGCCGCGGGTCGAGCCGGGCAGGAGGACGGCGTGCACCGCCATGTCCTTGGTGCGTTGCGGGATCACTTGCCAGGACATGGTGGCGCTTCCTCTGCAGGACGGGTGGCGTCCTCCCTGATGCTGCAACGCGTCGCGGGTCGGCGAGCGGCCACGCCGCCGACCGCTGAGGTCATCGCCCCTGTTGCGCGAAAAACCGCCACACTTCGTCGGCCATCTCGATCTCGCCGCTCTGCCGGCCGAGCAGGCGCGCGACGAAGCGGGCGTAGCGTTCGCGTGCGCTCGGTTCGACGTGGCCGCCGCCGTCGATGCGGATCAGCTCGACGACGGGGCGGCCGTCGCGGACGGCGAAGGTCTGACGCTGTGCGCGGGTGCCGTCGTCGGCATCGCGATCGGGCAGTGCGGCGATCGTCGGTGTGTCGCTGCCGCCTGCGAGTCGCGCCCAGATCCGGATCGAGGTCTCCACCGGCAGGGCTTCGCCGCGGCCGCCGAACTGCACGGCGATCGGACCGCCGGCGTATGGCATCAGCGGGTCTTCGGTGCCGTTGATCATCAGCACCGGCACCGCGCGGGTCGGTGCGGCGCATTCGGAGCGTGCGGGCATCGACGACACCACCGAGGACACCGCGGTGAAGGTCTGCGGGCGTTCGATCGCGAGCCGCAGCGCCATCATGCCGCCGTTGGAGCTGCCGACCGCGAACGTGCGCGGGGTGCGGATGCGGTGTTCGCGCTGCAGGCGTTCGACCAGGGCGACGAGGAACCCGACATCGTCGGCGTCCTGCGCGTCGTCCTCCTGCAGGCGGCAATCGTTCCAGCCGGGTTTGCCCGCGCTGCGATTCGCGTTGGCGCCCTGCGGCGCGACCAGCACCAGGCCTTCGCGATCGGCGATCGCGTTCCAGGCGCGATACGGCGCGGCGTTGCCGGCCAGGCCGGTGAGCCGTTCGGCGTTGCCGCCGCCGCCGTGCAGCAACAGCACGATCGCGGTCGGCGGTCGGTCGCCGGCGGGACGCCGCACGAGATAGCGGCGTTCGACGCCGTTCACGGACAGGGTTGCGGCGGTGTAGCCGGTGTCGGGCGCAGTACGGCGTTCGCGGGCCTGCGCCAGCGAGAGCGTTGCGATCAGCGACAGGATCAGGACGAAGCCGAGCAGGCGAGGCGACATGGAAACGCTCCGGTGCGATGAGGGGTCATCGACCCCTGACGCGACACGACGCGAGGCGACGCCGACACGCCGCCTCGCATCGTGCGTGATCGCGGTTACGGCCTGCAGGCGATCACGTTGCCGTTCGGGTCGTAGCAGGTCGCGGTGCGATCCACGCCCTCGCCGCGGGTGGCGGTGGTCGTGGACTGGTAGCTGTTGCCGTTGCGGCCTGTGGCGTCGACGCTGCGATCGAGCGAACCGTTGCCGTAGGTGGTATTCGCATCGTAACTGCCGCCCTGCGCGCCGGTGGCGCTGGTGGTGCGGCCGCCGCTGACGTTGCCGTCGGTGTCGCGGACGAAGCCGCCCTGGGTGCTGCCGCTGCTGTTGGGGCCGTTCCACTGTCCGCCGGACTGATGCTGGGCGCTGCCGTCGGCGTTCCAGGTGGTCGTGCCGGCGCGTCCGGCGGTGCCGCCATTCGGACCGCGATAGACGCCGCCGCTGGCGGCTTGGCCGTTGCCCTGGCCGTCGGTCTTCACGCCGCGGGCGCGGGCCGCGGCGCCGCCGTTGGGGCCGCGCGCGGCGGAGGCGCGACCGGCGGTGACACCGCCTTCCGCGTTCTGCACCGCACCGCGCGCCTTCACGCGACCGGCGGCATCGGCATCGGGGATGGACACCGCGAACGCGGCGGCGAGGGTGCACAGGGCGATCAGGGTCTTGTTCATGGTCGTACTCCGGGTGTGGGCGAAAGATCGGGATTGGTGAGGACGGGCTGCGCGGAACGCGCTCAGCCGCGCGCGGCGAAGGCCGCGACGAGGCGTTCGCGCAGCGCGGACAGTCGATCGAGGCGCTGCGCCATCGCGGCGCGCACGCGCGCCTGTTCCTGCGGGCTCAGCGATTCGTACAGCGCGAGCTGGCGTTCGCGCAGGTCGCGCATTTCGGCCATGTGCGCATCGACCTTGCGCTGCGATTCGACGTGGAAGGCACGCAGGTCGGGATTCGACTGATCGAGCAGGGCACGCAGTTCGCCGGCGCCGGCGATCAGGTCTTCGCGCCCGACCCGGCGCAGGGCGACGCTTTCGGCGCGCAGTGCGTCCCATTGGCGGGCATGGGCGGCGGAGAGGCCGAGTTCGGCCGCGCTCGGCGGCTGGAAGGCGTCGGCGCGCGCCGGCAGGCGCGGTGCGGACACGGCGGCGGTGGCGATCAGGGCGGCGCACAGGCCGCCGGCGAGACTGGCGGTGACCAGGAAGCTGCGTTTGCGTGACATGGGATTGCTCCGTGGGTTGGGGTGGCGACAGGGTCGCGCTTCGGGCCGCGCAAGGCGTGTCGATTCCGCGAGCGGATGCGAACGGAGGTGTCCGCAGGCCGCCGCAGACACATCCGTTCACAAGTTCGATGCGATCGCGGACGAACGACCCGCGGCGCGGGCTTGCCGCACGCGCCGGGTCGGGGACAATGGCCGCATGCCTTCCGATGCGACCGCCGCCGCGCCGCCGATCCGCCTGCTGGTGGTCGACGACGACGCGCGCATGCGCGATCTGCTGCTGCGTTATCTGGCCCAGCAGGGCTTCGAGACCCTGGCCGCGGGCGACGGCCGCGAACTGGATCGCCAGTTGTCGCGGCATCACGTCGATCTGATCGTGCTCGACCTGATGCTGCCGGGCGAGGACGGGCTGTCGATCTGCCGGCGGCTGCGCGGGCAGGGCGTCGAGACGCCGATCGTGATGCTGACCGCCAAGGGCGACGAGATCGATCGCATCGTCGGCCTGGAGATCGGCGCCGACGACTATCTGCCCAAGCCGGGCAACCCGCGCGAACTGGTCGCGCGCATTCGCGCGGTGCTGCGCCGCGGCCGGCCGGCGCCGGGCGCGCCGCGCGAGGCCGGCGGGCGGGTCGCGTTCGGCGCCTGCGTGCTCGATCTGGGCGCGCGCACCCTGCATCGCGATGGCCGCGAGCTGCGGATCACCACCGGCGAATTCGCGGTGCTGGCGGCGCTGGTGCAGCGGCCGCGTCAGGCCCTGACCCGCGACCAGTTGATGAGCGCCGCGCGCGGCCGCGAGCACGAAGCCTTCGATCGCAGCATGGACGTGATGATCAGCCGGCTGCGCAAATTGATCGAGGACGATCCGAAACAGCCGCGCTGGCTGCAGACGGTGTGGGGCACCGGTTACGTGTTCGTGCCGGAGCGCGAAGGATGATGCCGCAGCGGCTGCAGGCGCGTCTGGTGCTGCTGCTGGCGGCGGTGGTGATCGCCGCACTCGCCGCGGCCGCGGTCGCGTTCGGGCTGTCCACCCGCGACAGCAGCGCGACCCGGGTGTCGCGCGCGCTGCATGCGCAGGTGTTGGCCGCGGATGCGCTGCTGGCCTCGGGCGATGCGCAGGCGACGCAACGGCTGCGCACGCTGGAAATGGAATGGCGCGCGCAACTGCCGCCGGGTGAGCGGCCGACGCTGCGTTTCCTGCAGCGCACCGAGGCCCGGCTCGGTGCGCGCCTGCCCGGGCGCCCGCTGCGCCTGTCCGGCACGCCGGCGCGGCTGTGGGTGCAGGCGCTGCCGCCGGCGCAGGGCTGGATCGGCATCCCGGTGCTCGGCGGCCCCGAACCTCTGCGCCGCGGTCTGGTGGTGTCGCTGGTCGCCATCGGGCTGTTGGTCCTGGGCGCGTCGGCGCTGTTCGCGCGCAGTCTGGCCGGGCCGCTGCGGCGACTGGCCGACACCGCGCCGGGCATCGTCGCCGGCGAACCGCCGCCGCCGGCGCCGCGCTTCGCCAGCGCCGAGATCCGCGAACTGCAGACGGCGCTGGCCGACGCCGCCGAACGCACCCGCGCCGCCGCGCGCGATCGCGAGCTGATGCTGGCCGGGCTGTCGCACGACATGCGCACGCCGCTGGCGCGCATGCGTTACGCGCTGGCGCTGGAGGAGCACCTCGATCCGGACGCGCGCGCCGGGATCGAGCGCGACATCGACGAGCTGGACGGCATCGTCGGCCAGTTCATCGACTATGTGCGCGACGGCCGCGACGAGCCCGAGGACGACATCGATCTGTGCGCCTTGCTGCAGGACGCTGCGGCCGACGCCGCCCGCCAGGGGCGCGAATGGGCACTGTCGCTGCCGGCGACGCCCGCACGCCTGCGCGGCCGGCCGCTGGCGTTGCGCCGGGCAGTGGTGAATCTGCTGGACAATGCCGCCCGTCACGGCGCGGCGCCGTTTTCAATCGAACTCGACGCCGTGGCCGCCGGCTGGCGGGTGCGGGTGGGCGATCGCGGTGTGGGCGTGCCCGAGGCCGCGCTGGTCGACCTGGGACGGCCGTTCCATCGGGTCGATCGCGCCCGCGGCAGCCCCGGCAGCGGCCTGGGCCTCGCCAGCGTCGCGCGCATCGCCGGGGTCCACGGCGGCGGCCTGCGGCTGAGCAACCGGCCGGGCGGCGGCCTGCTGGCCGAGCTGTTACTGGGCGTGCCGCCGGGCTGAACGCGGCCTGCACGGGGCTTGTGGCAGAATGCGCGGCTTCCGCACGCCGAAAACCCGTCCGCCGATGCCGGTCGCCGCCCTGTCCGTCCACGCCTGTTTCCTTCCGTACCGCGGCGCCCGCTGAGATGGCCGACGAAACCGGACATCTGCCGCGCGGCCCGGCTCGCATGTTCAAGGCCGCGATCTGGTCCTTCCAGGGCCTGCGTGCGGCGTGGCTGTACGAATCCTCGTTCCGGCTCGAGGTCTATCTGTTCCTCGTGCTGGCCCCGCTGGGCTGGTGGCTGGGCGAGACCGCGGTCGAACGCGCGCTGCTGATCGGCAGTTGCCTGCTGGTGATGTCCGCCGAACTGCTCAATTCCGCGATCGAGGCGGTGATCGAGCGTTACGGCGCCGAATTCCACGAACTGGCCGGCCGCGCCAAGGACATGGGCTCCGCGGCGGTGTTCGTGCTGATGATGAACGTGCTGCTGGTCTGGGGCCTGATCTTGTTCGACTGAATCCTCGCCGACATCTCCGACGCGCGCGTCGCCGGGCGCGCCGAATCTCCTGGAAACAAGCCATGCTGGAACTGCTGTCCGATCCGCAGACGTGGATCACCCTCATCACCCTGAGCGCGATCGAGATCGTGCTCGGCATCGACAATCTGGTGTTCATCTCGATCGCCGTCTCCAAACTGCCGTACGCGCAGCGCGAGAAGGCGCGCAAGTTCGGCATCGCGGTCGCCTGCCTGACCCGGGTCGCGCTGCTGCTGACCCTGGCGTGGCTGGCGGGGCTGACCATCAACCTGTTCTCGGTGTTCGGCCAGGGCATTTCGGTGCGCGATCTGGTGCTGATCGTCGGCGGCGCCTTTCTGCTGGTGAAGGGCATCGGCGAGATCCGCGACATCGTCCAGGGCGAGAGCGAATCCGAGGACATCAACACCAGGCCGAAGACCGTGTTCTGGGCGGTGATCGCGCAGATCGCGGTGATCGACATCGTGTTCTCGCTCGATTCGGTCATCGCCGCGGTGGGCATGGCCAACCAGACCCCGGTGATGGTGGCGGCGATCCTGCTTGCGGTCGCCGTGATGCTGCTGGCGGCGACGCCGCTGGGCAAGTTCATCGACCGCAATCCGACCGTGAAGATGCTGGCGCTGGCCTTCATCGTGCTGGTCGGCGCGTATCTGGTCGCCGAAGGCTTCGAGGCGCACATTCCGAAGGGCTACATCTACTTCGCGATGGGCTTCTCGGCGGCGGTCGAGGTGCTGAACCTGTGGGCGAAGAAGCGCGCCAGCCAGCGCCTGCTGCCGGAGTGACCCGCGCGCCGGCGCCCGTTCCGCGCGCCGGCAGCCGATCCCTCGACGGGGCCGCGGCCGCTTGCGGGGCCCGCCGATCGGGCTCCGGTGCCCACGGTGTCGGCGAGTGCGCCGCCGGGGCCGCCGCCCACGGCGAACGAAGGCCGAGCCTCCGGTACGCCCATCCCGCCCGTGATCCGCCCACGATCCCGCGAAGCGCGCCCCGCTTCCGGCACAATAGGCGCTCTTTTCGCCACGCCGTCCGCCGATGACCTATCTGCACCAGCTCGACCCGATCCTGATCGAACTCGGTCCCCTGAAGGTCCACTGGTACGGCGTGATGTACCTGCTCGGCTTCGCCGCGGCCTGGTTCCTCGGCCGCAGCAGGGTCCGCGCCGGGCGCCTGCCGGGCGTGAGCGAGCAGGCCTTCGGCGACCTCATGT
>JBIJAD010000370.1:0-3958 GCA_044345955.1 Lysobacteraceae bacterium | reverse complement strand
TTCGGCGCGCGCATCGGCTACATCCTAATCTACGACCTGTCCTCGTACATCGCCGATCCGCTGCAGATCTTCAAGATCTGGCAGGGCGGCATGAGCTTTCACGGCGGTCTGGCCGGCGTACTGGTCGCTTCGCTGTGGTGGGCGCGACGGCACAAGCTGCATTTCTTCGACGTGGTCGACTTCGTCGCGCCGCTGGTGCCGGCGGGCCTCGGCCTCGGCCGGCTCGGCAATTTCATCAACGGCGAACTGTGGGGCAAATACACCCAGGGCGGCTGGGGCGTGATCTTTCCGCATGCCGAGGCGGATCTCGTCGGCCTCGACGCCGCGACCCTGCAGACCATGCACGCGAGCGGCGTGCTGGACCAGTTCGCGCGCCATCCCTCGCAGTTGTATCAGCTCTCGCTGGAAGGCATCGCGATGTTCTGCCTGTTGTGGTGGTTCTCGCGCCGCCCGCGGCCGCGCTACGCGGTGGCCGGGATGTTCGCGCTGCTGTACGGCTGCTTCCGGTTCCTGGTCGAATTCGTGCGTCTGCCCGACGAGCAGATCGGCTATCTCGCCTTCGATTGGCTGACCATGGGCCAGGTGCTGAGCATGCCGCTGATCGCGCTGGGCCTGATCCTGCTGTGGCTGTCGCGTCGCGCGCCGACCCTGCAGCCGCAGCCGGGAGCGCCGGCGGCATGAAGCAGTACCATGAGTTGCTGCGTCACGTGCTGGAACACGGCGCCGAGAAGGCCGACCGCACCGGCACCGGCACCCGCAGCGTGTTCGGCTGGCAGATGCGTTTCGGTCTGAACGACGGCTTCCCGCTGGTCACCACCAAGAAGCTGCATCTGCGCTCGATCGTGCACGAGCTGCTGTGGTTCCTGAAAGGCGAGACGAATATCGCGTACCTGCGCGACAACAAGGTGTCGATCTGGGACGAATGGGCCGATGCCGACGGCGAACTGGGCCCGGTCTACGGCAAACAGTGGCGGCGCTGGGCCACCGCCGACGGCGGCGAGATCGACCAGATCCGCTGGGTGGTGGACGAGATCCGCCGCAATCCCGATTCCCGACGGTTGATCGTCAACGCATGGAATGTGGCCGATCTGCCGAAGATGGCGCTGATGCCCTGCCACACCCTGTTCCAGTTCTACGTCGTCGACGGCCGGCTCAGTTGCCAGCTCTATCAGCGCAGCGGCGACATCTTCCTCGGCGTGCCGTTCAACATCGCCAGCTATGCGCTGCTGACCCACATGATCGCCCAGGTCTGCGATCTGGGCGTCGGCGATTTCGTGCACACCCTGGGCGATGCGCATCTGTACGCCAACCACTTCGATCAGGCGCGCGAACAGCTCGCCCGCGAACCGCGGCCGCTGCCGCGGCTGCGCCTGAATCCGTCGATCAAGGACATCTTCGGCTTCGTCTACGACGACATCGCGATCGAAGGCTACGACCCGCACCCGGCGATCAAGGCCCCGGTGGCGGTGTGAGCCGCGTGCCGAGTCTTTTTTCCGTGTGCGCAGGCTCGACCGCGTCCGCGTCACCAGGCGCACCCGATCCGGCAGTGGGGAGCTGCATGATGAACATGCGTCGCCGTCGCGCGTCGAGTCGTTTCGCGGGCACCTTCGGTTTGTTCGCCGTGTTCGCGTCCGGAGCCTTCGCGGGTGAGAGCAATCCGCGCGAGGGAACCGCGAATCAGCCGGTCGTGGTTCTCGGAACGAAGGTCGCGCTGCCGTTCGAATACCGGGTGCTGGAACGGTCGGAATGGCTGACCAGTGTCGATGGCGCGAACGTTTCGGAGTCGGTCGAGGTGGAGGCGCTTTCCGGCACGGTCGCCGGCCGGACGCTGCGGGTGAGCGCGCATCACTATTCGCCGGATGCGATCGACCAGGGAACCGTGCAGGCCGCCGTGCGCAGTCACGCCGAGAAAATGTCCTCGGCGATCGGGACGCGCAGTGTCAGGCCTCTGCAGATCGACGGATTCGGGTTCTATCTGATCGATGGTCGCTTGGACGGCGGCGAGTATTCCGATGCTCTGCAGCTCTACGGTACGGTCAACGGCACGACCCATCGGATCGTGCTGGCCGTGGACGACCGCTCGACGATCACTCCGGCGATGATCGACGCGTTCGCTGCGACCCGAATCGATTTCGAGAGCGGACTGCGCCATGCTTACGCACTGCGCGACGAGCAGACGCGGGCGTATCGCAAAGGCGTCGTGGAGACGCCGATCGGGCCGATCTCCCTGTCGCGCGGCACCGAAGCGAGGATGATCTTGTCCGCCGTCGTTCGCGACGGTGGAGGTACGCCGATCTTCCGTCGCCGCGCCTTCTCGATCCACAAGGCGGGCGTGTTGACGCCGCAGACGCTGGGGTTCGTGGTCGGCTGCGGCTCGGAGCGGGTCGCCGAAACGCAAGCGTTCATCGCCATGGACAACGGCGACGATTCGTCGTCCAAGCGCAAGGTCGGCGACAGCGAGGACCCGAGTTATGCATTGCGGTCCGGACCTGCGCGCGCGACCTTCGCAGGTCTCGATGGTCAGCGTTCTTCGGGACTCTGGCGCCCTTCGGGCTGGCGGCCGCGTCAGTACCCCGTCGTCCGCTGGGCGGCGCGTACCGACGCCGCGTCGCTGCAGGCGGAACTGCGTCGTTACGAGGGTTCGGAAAAGATCGAGGAAGTGTTCGCCAGACAGCTCGCCGCGTTGACGCCGGTCTGTCGTCTTGACCTGACCTTCGGTGCGGAACCTGCGCCGAAGGCGGTCGATGCGCCGGGCGAATCTATGCCGGTCAAGTCGGCCGCACCGTGACATGAGCGTGCCCGTCGTCCTCATCGCCGCGCTCGACCGCGACCGCGCCATCGGCCGCGGCAACGCGTTGCCCTGGCATCTGCCCGACGATCTCAAACGTTTCAAGGCCCTGACCCTCGGCAAGCCGGTGCTGATGGGCCGCAGGACTGCCGAATCGCTGGGCCGCGCGTTGCCGAAGCGGCGCAATCTGGTGCTCACCCGCAGCGGCCGCGCGCCGTTCGACGACATGCAGGCGGTGGGCTCGCTGGACGAGACGCTGCGGATCGCCGCGGCGGAGAATGCCGCCGAACTGTGCGTGATCGGCGGCGGCGAAATCTATGCGCTCGCGTTGCCGTACGCGTCGATGATGCATCTGACCCATGTCGATGCGCGGATCGCGGACGCCGATGCGTTCTTTCCGGAGTTCGACGCCGCGGACTGGCGCGAGATCGCCCGCGAGCCGCATCCGGCGGACGAGCGCCACGCCTTCGCGTTCGACTTCGCGGAGTACATCCGGTGCTGAAGTCCGCCTGTCTTCTCGCGACGCTGCTCGCCGTCGTCCTGTGGTCTTCCGTCGCGGTGGCGCAGACGCGCGCGTCGACCAGCGACAATCTGGTCGAACTGCCGGTGCCGCCGCCGTCGCCCATGTCGCCGCCCGGCACTCCGCCGCCGCCGCCGGTTCCGCGCAACCCGGAAGATCTTCGCAATGCGATTTGCGTGATGCCCTCGCGGACGCCGATGTTGTCCGCTCAAGAGGCGTTGCCGGCAGCGGCTCGACCGCAGCGCGTCGTGGTCCGGGTCCGCCATGAAGACGATGGTTCGATGTACGAGGTGCGGCTCGACCGCAGCTCCGGCGACCGGGCGCTGGATGCAGCCGTCCTCGCATGGGCGCGCCGCGTGCGGCTGTGTCCGGGACGCGGAACGGGGGAGGGCAAGCTTCCGATCGAGTTCCGAACCGACTGATCCGGCATGACTTCGCAGTGCGCGACACGCCGGATCGACTCCGCTTCGGACTCGAGACGATCGCTCCCGCGCTGCGTCGGGGGTTACGGCAACTTCGGCCGGTAATGCCCGGTGATCGGGTAATCGAAGAGGATGTTCTCCTCGCGCGCGCCGCGGCCGATGTTGTGGAGGATCAGCGGTGTGCCGCCGAGCGATCTGCGCTCGCTGACGATACCGATGTGCGGCAGA
>JBIJAD010000457.1:0-2846 GCA_044345955.1 Lysobacteraceae bacterium | reverse complement strand
GTTCGGCACGCGGCGGTGATCGATGTTGCGATCCGGCGCGCGCAGGCCCCATTTCTTCGGATACAGGCCGAAATGCGCGCGCATGTCTTCGTGCACGACCTTCTGCAGATCCAGCCCGTGCGGACGCAGCGCGCGGATCACCACGTCGGTGCACACGCCGCGGTCCTGCGGCACGTCGCCGCCGGGGTAGGGCAGGCGCACGTAGGCCGGGTCGTAGACGAGGGTGATGCCGATCTGCCTGCGTGCGGCCGCGACCCACGGCGGCGGCGCGGTCGCGACGGCGGTGCCGTTGTCGCGCGCGGTCTGGGCGGTGCCGGCGGCGATGCCGTCGCAGGCGACGAGTGCGAAGCACAACAGCGCGATGCGGCGGATCATCGGTGCGGTGCCGAATCGCATCGGTCCTGCCTTCTCAGTCCTGTTCGCCCGGTGTCGTCACCTGGCGCCCGGGCACCTGGACCACGTGCAGGTCCTCGGTGTCGAGCTGCAGCGCGGTCAGGCGTCCGCCCCAGACCGCGCCGGTGTCGATCGCATGCACGCCGTGACCGATGAACAGGCCGAGCGTGGACCAGTGGCCGCAGACGATGCGCAGATCGCGCTGCGCGCGCCCGGGTACTTCGTACCACGGGTAGAGGCCGACGGCCTGCGTGCCCGGCGCACCTTTTTCGTTGAACGCGATCCGCCCGCGCGGCGAGCAGTAGCGCAGGCGGGTGAAGATGTTGATGATCGCGCGTTCGCGCTCGACCCCGCGCAGCGCCGGCGACCAGGCCGGGAAATCGCCGTACATGTTGCGCAGCAGCTTGTGGCGGCCGTCGCCCTGCAGCCGGCGCTCGACTTCGCGCGCATGCTTCTCGGCGTGCTGCGTGGTCCACTTCGGCGCCATCCCGGCGTGCACCATCATCCAGCCCAGCGCGCGGTCGCTGTGCAGCAGCGGGCGCCCGCGCAGCCAGTCGATCAGGGTCGCGCTGTCCTCGGCGAACAGCACCCGCTGCAGGTCCGGATTGACCTTGCGCTGATCCTCGGGTTTGCGCTCGGCGATCGCCAGCAGCGACAGATCGTGATTGCCCAGTACCACCACGCACTGTTCGCGCAGCGAATGCACCAGACGCAGGGTTTCCAGCGATTCGCCGCCGCGGTTGACCAGATCGCCGCAGAACCACAGCCGGTCCCGCGCCGGATCGAAGCGGATCTTCTCCAGCAGACGCTGGGTGGGGCCGTAGCAGCCCTGCAGGTCGCCGATCGCCCAGACGGCCATCTCAGCGGGCCTCCCGGCGCGCGATGTGCGTCGCGAACCTGCGCATGGTCAGTGCAGCATCCGCGGAATGCACAGCACGAACTGCGGGATCGGCGCCTCGAATTCGGTGCCGTCGTCGGCGCGCATCGTGTAGGCCCCCTCCATCGTGCCGAAGGGCGTCTTGAAGAAGGTGCTCGAGGTGTACTCGAAGCGTTCGCCGGGGCGCAGCCGCGGCTGTTCGCCGACCACGCCGTCGCCGACCACCTCGCGCGGAAAACCGACCGCGTCGACGATCAGCCAGCGCCGGCTGATCAACTGCGCCGGGTTGCGGCCGGTGTTGCGGATGCCGATGGTGTAGGCGAAGTAGTACAGCTCCTCGTCGGGCTTGGATTGCTCGTCGAGATAGCGGGTCGCGATGTCGATCGCGATGGCGTAGTCGGGCGCGTCGTGCATGGCGACAGTGTAACAGGGGCTCCGTCCGCGGCAGCCCACGGCGCGGGCCGACGGGGCGTCCCGGCCGGGTTCAGGCGGCGGGCGCGACCGCCGCCAGATGCACGAAATCGGCGACCGCAAGCTGTTCCGCGCGGGCCTGCGGGTCGATCCCTGCGGCTGCGATCTCCTCGACCGTGCACACCCCGTTGAGCGCGTTGCGCAGGGTCTTGCGACGCTGGCCGAAGGCCGCGCGCACGATCGCGGCGAAACGTCGCGGGTCGGCGATGCCGATGCGCTCCGGTGGTCGCGGCACCAGCCGAACCACCGCCGAATCCACCTTCGGCGGCGGCCGGAACGCGCCCGGAGGCACCTTGAACAGCGCGGTCACTTCGCAGTACGCCTGCAGCATCACGCTGAGCCGGCCGTAGACCTTGCCGCCCGGCGCTGCGGCCATGCGGTCGACGACTTCCTTCTGCAGCATGAAGTGCATGTCGGTGATCACCGACAGGTGATCCAGCGCATGGAAGAGGATCGGCGATGAGATGTTGTAGGGCAGATTCCCCACCAGCCGGATTGGCGCGACGCCGGCGAGCGCGCTGAAGTCGACCGTCAGCACGTCGGCGTGGACGATCGACAGCTCGGCGCCGAGCTCGGCGCCGAGCGCGTTCAGCGGCTCGATCAGGTCGCGGTCGAATTCGATCACGGTGAGCGCGCGGTGGCGCTGCAGCAGGGGCCGCGTGATCGCTCCGGCGCCGGGACCGATCTCGACCAGCCGCTGACCCGGCTTTGGATCGATGGCCCGCACGATCCGGTCGATCATCCCGAGGTCCGACAGAAAGTGCTGGCCCAGCGATTTCTTGGTCTGGTGGCTCATAGGGAGCAGTTCCGGCGATGCAGTGCAAGCGTGGATGCGATCGTGTGCGCGGCAATCAAACTGCGCGCATCCGCGGTGCCTGTCCCGGCCAGCGACAGCGCCGTGCCATGGTCGACCGCGACGCGCACGAATGGCAGGCCGAGGCTGATGTTTACGGCCTGCTCGAAGCCGCTGTACTTGAGCACCGGCAGGCCCTGGTCGTGGTACATCGCGAGCACGGCGTCGAAGCCCCCCAGCAGTTGCGGCAGGAACGCGGTATCAGCGGGCAGGGGGCCCACCAGATCCAGGCCTTCGGCGCGCAGGCGCTGC
>JBIJAD010000352.1:0-4303 GCA_044345955.1 Lysobacteraceae bacterium | reverse complement strand
ATCGCGAGGGTGGCGAGGACTTCCTGGTCAACACCACGGTCGAGGAGAGTACGCTCATCGTCCATGGCACCTATCCCTTCCTGGTCATCCGCCACGGGAAGAACGTCGTCGGCCTGCGTAGGAACAAGCAAAAGTGAACCAGAATTTCCCGCCGAATCCGCCGGGACAGTCCGGCGACTCCCCCTCTGGCGACCAGGGTTACGATCCCAACGCGCAGAGCAATCCCTACTACGCCGCGCAGCAGCAACAGGCGCCCCAGCAGCCCAATCTCGACGCCGGCGCGCCGCAGTTGAAGACGGTCGAATCCCAGCGTCTTGATCGCAAGGCGCTCATGTTCATGGGCGGCATCGTGATCCTGCTGATCCTGATGACGCTCGTGGTCATGCGCAAGAGCGGCTCGGACAGCGAGGAAGAAGCCAAGAAGCCGCGCGAGGAAAAGGTCGTCATTCCCGACCTGCCGAAGGGCGCGGGCACGCCGGGCGGTCCCGACTTCGCCGAGCTGCCTCCGCCGGAGGCGCAGCCGGTCCCGGTGCAGGAACTGCCGCCGCTGCCGCCGCCGGAAGAACCGCGCCAGGCCAACAATCGCCGCGGCGGCGATCGCGGCGACAATCGCGAAGGCCCCGAGGAGCCGCGCGGCCCGACCCTGGTCGAGCGCCGCATGGGGATCACCGACACCGGTCGCGGCGGCTATCAGGGCGCCACGGCCGGCGGCCAGCCGAACGACCCGGTGCTGGACGCGATGCTCGGCAACCTGCGCAACGCCCAGCAGATGCAGGCGGGCGGTGCGCCCGCGGCGGCGCCGCGCGAGGCCGGCAGCAAAGTGAGCATGGCGCAGTACCAGCGCAACCCCGACACCCTGCTGGTCCGCGGCACCTACATCCGCTGCGTGCTCGAGACCCGGATCATCACCGATGTCGACGGCTTCACGTCCTGCATCGTCACCGAGCCGGTGTACTCGATCAACGGCCGCAAGCTGCTTCTGCCGAAGGGTTCGAAGGCGCTCGGCCGCTACTCCGGCGAGCCCAAGGGTCCGCGCGTGGCGGTGGTCTGGGATCGCATCACCACGCCGACCGGTCTGGACGTCGCCCTGCAGGGTCCGGGCGTCGACAACCTCGGCGGCGCCGGTCATCCGGGCGACTACAACGGCCACTGGTTCAGCCGCATGAGTTCGGCGCTGATGATCAGCCTGATCAGCGACGCGTTCAAATACTACGCGGCGGAAGAAGGCCCGCAGACCGACTCGGTGACCACCGGCGGCAACGTCGTGACCCAGCCCTTCGAGAGCAACACCGCGAAGACGATGGAACGACTGGCCAACCAGGCGCTGAGCAAGTCGATGCAGCGTCCGGCCACGGTGACCATCAACCAGGGCACCGTGCTCAACATCTACGTTGCCCAGGACGTCGACTTCTCCGGCGTGATCCGCCGCTGATCGTCGTCCGCCGATCTTCGTGAGCGTATCCCGGCGCGGCGCCGGACGTGTCTTCGGACCCGTCCCGGCGCCGCGTCTTCGTTTCGGAGACACACCGGCGTTTCCCTGATCCCCGGTCGGATGACGGTCATGCCGTCGCCGCATCGATGGCGCTATCCTTTCCTTCCGCCTTCCGGCACCTTCGGGGGCGGCGTTTCCGCCAGCAGACCGCAGCTCCCATGGATATCGACAATTCACCGATCGCCAACGTTTCCAATGACTTCCTGGAATACCAGTACAGCGTGCTCGGCATTCTCGAGTTCATGACCTCGCCGGAAGTCACCGAAATCTGCATCAACCGTCCGGGCGAGTTGTACCTCGAGACCAACAAGGGCTGGCGCCACATCGAGGTGCCTTCGCTGACTTTCGAACGCGCGCGTCAGTTCTGCACTGCGGTGGTCAACGAGAGCAACACCGGTCAGCGCATCACCGACGTCGATCCGGTGGTCTCGCTGACCTTCCCGACCGGGCAGCGTGCCCAGTTCGTGATTCCGCCCGCCTGCGACGCCGGCAAGGTCTCGATCACCATCCGTCTGCCGGCGAAGCGCAACTTCACCCTGCAGAGTTACGAGGAAAGCGGTTTCTTCAAGCAGATCCTCGAGGGCGCCCCGGAAGTCAGCGATCTCGACAAGGAGCTGCTGGAACTTCGCGCCGAGCGCAATTACGCCGAGTTCTTCAAGAAGGCGGTGCTGTACAAGAAGAACATCGTGGTCGCCGGCGCGACCGGCAGCGGCAAGACCACGTTCATGAAATCGCTGGTCGGCCACATCCCGCACGAGGAGCGTCTGGTGACGATCGAGGACGCCCGCGAGCTGTTCATCGAACAGCCCAACATCGTGCACCTGCTGTATTCGAAGGGCGGTCAGAGCGCCAGCAACGTGACCGCGAAGAGCTGCATGGAGGCCTGCCTGCGCATGAAGCCGGACCGGATCATCCTGGCCGAGTTGCGCGGCGACGAAGCCTTCTACTTCATCCGCAACTGCGCGTCGGGCCATCCCGGTTCGATCACCAGTTGCCACGCCGGCAGCACCTCGCAGACCTGGGACCAGCTCGCGCTGATGGTCAAGGCCTCCAACGAAGGTTCGGGCCTGGAGTTCTCGGTCATCAAGCGTCTGCTGATGCTGACCATCGACATCGTGGTCCACATCAAGGCGCACGCCGGCCGCCGCTACATCACCGGCATCGACTACGACCCGCGTCGTTCGCTCGGCATCGCCGGCGGCGAGTGAGGGCAACGAAGTCCCTTCAATAACGGTATTCGCTCAGCGACGCGGTCCCGTCGGGTCCGACCCGGATCTCGATCCGGCGGTCGAATTCGTCCTCGCGCATCGGCGCGACCGGGCAGGCGCACAGCGCCGCGGCGATCGCCGGCACGGTGTTGCTGTGACCGACCACCAGCACCGTGCCCGCACGGTGCGCGGCGCGCAGGCGCGCGGCGAAGTCCGCCGCCGGCTCGCGTGCGTCGTAGACCACGACCTGCAGGCCGTGCGCCGTGGCCGGGGGCTCGGCGGTGTCGCGGGTGCGGCGGTAGGCGGTGGCGTAGACGGCGCGCAGCGGCGTGTCGGAGAGCGATACGGCCAGCCGCGCCGCCCGTGCTTTGCCCGCGGCGCTCAGGCCCGGATCGCGCGGATCGTCGGCGGCCTTTTCGGCATGCCGCACCAGCACGAAGATCGTCCCGGGCATGGCGCGATCGCGCGGCGTCGCGCAGCCGGCGACGAGCAGCGCCAGACCGGCGGCAGCAAGCGCGCGGCCGGCGATGTTCATGCGTCCGGCCTCAGCGTCGCGAGCAGCCCGCGTGCGGTCTGCAGCCGGGTTGCGGCGTCGGGCAGTTCCAGGGTCAGGCGCAGCTTGTCCGGGCCTTCCATGCGGTAATGCTTCGGCTGACCCTGGATCAGGCGGATCACCGACATCGGATCGACCTTCGGTTTTTCGACGAACTGGATGCGGCCGCCGGCGGCGCCGAGATCTAACTTGCGGATGCCGAGCGCGTCGGCTTCCAGCTTGAGTTCGGCCAGCGCGAACAGATGCTTCGCCGGGTCCGGCAGCAGGCCGAAGCGATCGATCATCTCCACCTGCAACTCGCGCAATTCATCGGTGCTGCGCGCGCTGCTGATCCGTTTGTACAGGGTCAGGCGGGCGTGGACGTCGGGCAGGTAGTCCTGGGGGATCAGCGTCGGCAGATGCAGTTCGACCTCGGCGCCACGCGCCTGTTCGAGGTCCAGCCCGAGCGCATCGATGCCGGCGAGCTTGCCTTCGCGGATGCTGCGCACCGCGCGTCCCAGCAGTTCGGTGTACAGCGAGAATCCGATCTCGGCCATCTGCCCGCTTTGCTCCTCGCCGAGCAGTTCGCCGGCGCCGCGGATCTCCAGATCATGCGTGGACAGGGTGAAGCCGGCGCCGAGTTCGTCCATCGACGCGATCGCCTCCAGCCGCTTGCGCGCGTCGGCGGTGATGTTGCGGCCGTCGGGGATCACCAGATAGGCGTAGGCGCGGTGATGCGAACGGCCGACCCGCCCGCGCAATTGGTGCAACTGGGCGAGACCGAACTTGTCGGCGCGGTTGATGACGATGGTATTGGCGTTGGGGATGTCGATGCCGGACTCGATGATGGTCGAGCACAGCAGCACGTTGTAACGCTGCTTGTGGAAATCGAGCATCACCCGCTCCAGCTCGCGCTCCGGCATCTGGCCGTGGGCGATGCCGATCCGCGCCTCCGGCACCAGCGCCTCCAGTTCGCGCTGCATGCGGCCGATGCTCTCGACGTCGTTGTGCAGGAAATACACCTGGCCGCCGCGCGCCAGTTCGCGCTGGAAGGCTTCGCGCAGTTGCGCG
>JBIJAD010000046.1:0-15478 GCA_044345955.1 Lysobacteraceae bacterium | reverse complement strand
GCGCCGGCGCCGGCACGTTCGATCTCGGCCAGAGTGACATCGGCGAACAGCGCGCGCGCGCCGGTGGTCACCCGCACCCGCGCGCTGCGGGCCCAGCGCAGCAGCACGCGGGCGCAGTGCGCCAGCGGGATGCCGATGAAGGCCTCGGGCGCGGCTTCGTCGAGGCATTGCCGCAGCGCGCGCTTGTCGATGCCCGGATCGACCAGCACCGGCACCGCCCCGGCCTTGAACAGCGCGAACATCAGCAGGAAGAACTCCGGCGTCGGCCGCACCATCAGCACGGTGCGGGTGCCGCGGACGATGCCGCGGCCGGCCAGCCCGGCGGCGATCGCGTCGCTGCGCGCATCCAGCTCGGCATAAGTGAGGGCGACGGCGTAGTCGCCGGCGCGCCCGGGGCAGCGCATCGCGATCCGGTCGGGGGATTCGCGGGCCAGCCGGGGCAGGCTGGCGGCGATATTGCAGGGGGCGTCGGTCGGGAGCATGCGCCATTGTCCCCGCCCAGGCCCCGCCCGCCAACCCGAGCGGCGGCCGCCGCATGGCCGGTGTTGTCGGACTCGCGCGTTGTCCTGGATACGACGCACATCGCCAGGACGGTCGCGCACCGGACGCTGCGACAGCGCCGCCTCATCCGCAAGCGAGGTGATGTCATGCGTACCGCAAGGAATGGCCGCGCCGACGTCGCGGCAAGCTCGGCCGTCGCCCCCCGCATCCCTGCCCTGCGCTTCGGCGCGCGGATGCTGCTGTGCATCGCGCTGTGCGCGCTCGCCGCGACCGGTTGCATGAAGACGGAGGGCAAGACGATACGCACCGGCAAGCCGACGATCGACCTGTTCGACAGCGCCGGGCCGACATCGCGCAGCATCGAGGCCGTCGATGTCGGCGACTCGCTGTCCATCGGGCTGCAGGGGCTGCCCCCGGGCGAAGGCGTGGAGGTGTTTCTCAACGACGCCGAAGGCCGCGAATGGTCGTACGCGCGTCTGTTCGCGGACCGCAAGGGCAACGTGCCCTCGACCCTGTTCTGGTATCAGAGCGGCGTGATCGGCACCACCTCGCGCAAGATCGACTTCAAACCCGAGCCGGCGTTCGTCACCTTCGAGGAGGCCGAAGCCTATTTCGCGCGCAATCCGCTGCGCCTGAGCGTGAAGACGCGCAAGGGCGAGTTGCTGGCCGAGCGCGCGCTGCCGGTGCGCAAGCGCGAGCGGCCGTTCCTGTATCCCTCGAACAAGGAAGGCATCCTGCTCAATGCGGCCGACCTGGGCACGGAGGATCTGTACGTGACCGGCACCCACGTCCCGGCCGGCGCGACCGTGCATCTGTTCACGGTGGACAACCAGTTCCAGTGGCAGGTCGGCGACCCGGTGATCGACCGCACCGGAAAAGGCGGGACGGCCGCGCCCGAGAAGGTCGTGCTCGGCGCCGATCAGACCCGCTTCACGGTCAAGGTCTGGGATCACCGCGACGCCCGCCCCGGCGCCTTCGATCTCGTCGCCCGCATCGGCGAACTCGGCCGTCCGCGGCTGCAGGCCGGGGACATCCTGTCCTTCGCGGAAGACACCGCGGTGCTCTATTACCTCATCATCAACGGCAACATCGTGATCGACGCCGCCGGGCGCATGAAGGACGCGCCGGCCAAGTTCGAGTTCAACGACAGCTTCGAGAAAGGCCAGGACGTGTACGCGGCGGTCGATCCCACGGATGTGCCTGCGGTGCACAGCGGCGGCAACTACGCCGCCTATTGGGTGGTGAATCATCAACCCGACAGCTACTGGGATGCGCCCAACCCCACGCTCACCGACATCTCCGGCGGCGTCGAGATCCATCGCGTGAAGTACTGGTGCATCAACGTCTCGCGCCGGCTGGTGTGGCCGGCCGCGACCCAGCCCGAACCGGTCAAGGACTACGACATCATCGTCGATTTCGGCGCGACCCCGGCGATGGACGCCGCCTCCTTCGTGCACGACAACGTCTACACCAAGGGTACCGACTTCATCGACGGCTACGACAAACCCGGTTTCACGGTATTCGAGGACCCCGGCAGCGTCGGCCCGTTCGCGGTCGGCCAGGTCGAGCTGCTCGAACCGAACGGCATCTCCGGCATCACCGACCCGACCGGCGTCACCGGACCGACCTACGGCGTGCAGTTGGCGTGGGCGCGGATCATGTACCCGGCGACGGCCGCAGGCACCGGCACCCCGGTCAGCGCCGCGCAGGCGAATTATCCGGTCGCGGTGTTCCTGCATGGCCGCCATGCCCGCTGCGACAACGACGGCGCCGGGCCCGGGCTCACCTCGCCTGCCATCACCGACGACTGCGTGCAGGCCAACCGCATCCCCAGCCATGAAGGCTACAACTACATCATGGAGCGACTGGCCAGCCAGGGCATCGTCAGCATCTCGATCAGCGCGCACGACATCCAGCCCTTCAACGATGTCTGGAATTACGACGCCCGCGGTCGCCTGGTGCTGAAGTTCCTGGACAAGCTGCGCGACTGGAACGCCAACGGCACCGACCCCTTCGGCGGCCTGTTCAACGGCAAGCTCGACATGAACCGGATCGGACTGTCCGGCCACAGCCGCGGCGGCGAGGGCGTGGTCGCGGCCGAAGTGCTCAACCAGGGTTGGCCGCTGCCGCATTCGATCATCGCGGTCAATGCGATCGCACCGACCGACCTCAACAGCATGCTGTCCTACGTGCCGACCGATGCGCCCTATTTCCTGCTGGTCGGCGCGCGCGATGGCGATGTGTCCAGCATGCACGGGTTCCGCACCTACGACCGTACTTCGCCGATGTCCGCGTCTCCTCGCAACACCAAGACGGTGGCCTGGGTGCACGGCGCGAACCACAATTATTTCAACACCATCTGGACCGACACCGCGGCGCTGGGTTCGCCCAATCCATGGGCAGGCTCGAAGGACGACGCCAGCGCCCTCGCCAGCGTGCTGCAGGTGATGTCGGCCGCGGATCAGCGCGCCACCGGGCTCGCCACGATCGCCGCGTTCTTCCGTCGTCATCTGTTGGGCGTGGAGGGCTACAAGGAGATCTTCACCGGGCGGATGCGTCCGGCGTCGATGCCCAACGGCTTCGTGTTCTGGACCTATCAGGACGCGAACCGCAAGGCGCTCGACGATTTCGAGCAGACGCCGCTCAACGCCGCCAGCAATTCCCTGGGCGGCAGCGCGAGCGCGCCCGGCTTCGCGACCTTCGAGGAGCGCCTGCTGAACTTCAACGGTAGCGACTACCCGGGCGGCTTCCCGACCGACAACCAATTCTTCCACGATACCCTGGGCCTGCGGCTGGGCTGGGGCGCGACGCAGGTCTACACGACCGAGCTTCCGCCCGGACAACGCGACGTCAGCGCCTTCACCCATCTGAGCCTGCGCGCGGCCAAACGGGTCGGCGGTGCGCCCGCGGCGGGCCCGGATGCGAATCTGCTGGTGAACATCGAAGACGGCAGCGGCCACAAGGCATTGTGGGATCTTTCCAGCTCGCAGTTCGATCGCATCCCGCATCCGTTCGCGCGCAGCGGCGGCAACTGCGCGGCCTGCACCAATCAATCGCTGCTGGTCGGCGTCCGCATCCCGCTGCGCAATTTCACCCAGAACAATTCCCAGGTCGATCTCACCGATGTCGTCCGCATCACCATCCGCACCGAAGGCGCGGGCGAGATCGGCATCGACGATATCGAATTCGGACAATGAGGCGCACCATGAACATCGCGACGATGACACTCCGATCGATCGTATCGGCGCTCTGCCTGTTGGCGGCGGCGACGCTGGCCCAGGCGCAGCCGCGGCCGCAGCCGGTGCGGGTGGAACTGCCGTTCCGGGTGCTGTCCGCCGAACAGGCCAAGCTGCCGAAGCCGCTGCGCTTCGGCGGCGTCGACGGCAAGGCCGTGTCGCTGCAGGAAGCGTTCTTCGTCCGTCTGGAAGTGTCGGCCGCCGACTACAGCGCGATGTCCGGCGACATGGAGCCGTTCCTGTACATCGGCGGCCATGAGCTGCGCCCTTATGCGGTCGAACGACAGCGCGAAGGCAGGATGCTGACCCTGACCTACTTCAGCCGCACGGCGCCGCCCGTGGACATGCTGCGTGCCGATGCGCCGATGGTCCTGACTCTCGATCACGGCCGCCCGCAGCGCGAGCCCGAGCACTACCGGCGGCGCACCGACCTGCCGCGCTTCAAGATCGAGTGGATGCGCACGCCCCAGCGATGAGCGGTCCCACGACCGCGGAGCCGGGCCGCGGGCAGCGAAGAGGCGGACGCATCGGCGGCCGGGCTGCGAATACGCCCGGCCGCCGCTTGCCCGACACCGCCGCGTCCGCACAATCGCATGATGCAGGGTCGTGGTGATGCAAAATCGCGGTCATGCACGACCGTCCTTCCCCGGACCACAGCCTTCGCAATCTCCGCCCGACACACGCCGACACCGCGCATGTCCCACCCCTGCCTGTCCTGCGGCGCCTGCTGCGCCGCCTTCCGCGTCAGCCTGCACTGGTCCGAGGCCGAGCCCGCGCTCGGCGGCGAGGTGCCCCGCGATCTCACCGAAACGCTCGATGCGCATCGCCTGTGCATGCGCGGCACCTGGTCACCGCAGCCGCGCTGCATCGCGCTGGAAGGCACGGTCGGTGAATCCGTGCACTGCACGATCTACGACGCACGTCCCTCGCCCTGCCGCGAGCTGCGGATGTCCTGGGAAGACGGCACGCACAGCCCGCAATGCGACCGGGCCCGTGAACGCCACGGCCTGCCGCCGCTGACGCCGGAAGCGGTCGCGCCAGCCTTGGGGCGTTGAATCGCGGGCTTCGGCAAACGGCGTTGCCCGGCTTCGTCGTGGCCTGCGTGGTTGTTGCATCGATGGCAGCAGCGTGAAGACCACTGCTTTCCTGTGGGAGGGCCGGGAGGCCCGACGATGCATGGAAAGACTTTCCGAAGCCTGTCGGGCCTTGCCCCGTCTTCGACTGTCGAAACCGATCGGCCCTCGCACAAGCGCACTGCGCTACAGCGGATGCGCGTCCAGAAACCGCCGCATCGCCGGCACCAGTACCTCGTGCTTGTCTTCCAGGACGTAATGATGCGCGTCCTCGAAGGCATGCACCTCCGCCTGCGGCAAGGCGCTGCGGAAACCGTCGAGGAAGTGGCGATCGAACACGAAATCCTGCAGCCCCCAGCCGATGAAGGTCGGGCGGTCGGCGAACAGCGGCAGCCGGTTCGCCGACGCCTTCACCAGCCCCCAGGCCGGGTCCCTTTCGCCCAGCGGGATGTCCTGCACGAAACGCAGCGTCGAAATGCGGTTCGCCCACGAATCGTAGGGCGCGACATAGGCGCGATACACGTCCTTCGACAGTTTGCGCGCCACGCAGTCGCGCGCGGTGCCGGCGGCGAAGGCATTGAAGCGGCGGATCAGGAACGCCCCCAGCGCGGTGTTGCGGCACAGATTCAACTGCCACGGCATCGGTTTGGCCGGCGGCAGCGGGAACGCCGCGGTGTTGGTGATCAGCAACCGGCGCACCTGCGCCTCGTGCGTCAACGCCCAGCCGAAGCCGATCATCCCACCCCAATCGTGCACCGCCAGCGTCACCGGCCCGGCGATACCGAGATGATCGAGCAACGTCTTCACATCGTCGACCCGCGACTGCAAGGTGTAGGTGTAGCGATCGTCCCCGGGCTTGTCCGACAGGCCCATACCGACGTGGTCGGGCACGATGCAGCGATACTTGTCGCGCAACCCCAGCACGAGATGTCGCCAATAGAAACTCCACGACGGATTGCCGTGCAGCATGACGACCACCTCGCCATCGCGCGGGCCCTCGTCGAGATACGACATCGCGATCCCGGAGCGGACCTCGAAACGGTTGGGGGTGAAGGGGTAGTCGGGATAAGCCATTGATTTTGGTTTCCGTGCAGCCGCAGGACGAGGGCGGGTCGTGCGGCAAGGGCCGACATTGTAATGAGGTGGCCGGACCTGCGACGCGGGCAAGGACCCAATTCAGGCTCCGGGCCCGCAAGAGGCCGCCACGCAATCGGTCAGGCCCGAGCGGCACGACGCGGCGCCGCGGCATGCCGCGGTGCGCTTCCGGGACCCGGCATGTCGAGGCGGTCGGACCCGCCCCGACAGCCCATCACCTCGGCGTCCGCCCCAGCAGGCGATCGGAGAACTCCTCCAGCGCCTTCTGCAACTGGGCCTCGCGTTCGCCCTGCGGCAGGGCCGGGTCGTCGGGGGCGGCGCGGCGGCGGCGGGCGGGTGCGGGGGCGGCCGTCTGCAGGGTGGCGAGGCGTTCGGCCAGCAGGGTCAGGACCTGCTGGAGCTGCAGTTGCTGTTCGGCATGGCGCTCGAACCAGGGCGACGGCGCGTCCGCGACGGGCGCGGCCGCCGCTCGATCGGCCACGCTCGCGGGCGCAGGATCGCGCTCGCCGATGCGCTCGGAGAACCGCTCCAGCGCGGCCAGCAGTTGCGGCCATGGGGCATCGCTTTTCTCCGCGGCCACGGGCGCCCGGCGCAGGGCGTCGGAGAGTTTTTCCAGACCGCGCACGCTCTCGACCAGATCGTTGAGCTGCGCGACCACGCGCGGACCGACATCGGCATCGTCCGCGCCCATCGCCTTGTGGCGCAGGAAGTCGCGCTTGATCTGCGCCCAGCGCGCGGCCTGGGTCTCGTCGAGCGTGCCGCGCAGTTCACCGAGCTTGAGCAGGTTTTCCTCGGCGCCGGTGGTGAGCAGTTGCGCTTCACCCTGATAGTGGTCGGCGACCAACTGCTGCAACTCGGCCTCGTTCATCACCGGCGAGATCTTCTCGGCCAGTTTGTTCATGTTGCGATAGCTGCCCTGCAGCTTGAACGGCGGCTCGGTGCGATAGCGGTCGGCCTGCGCTGCGCTGGCGATGTACTGCTGGTTGACGCGATAGACCACGTCGCGCACGCGCATCAGCCGCTGCAGGGTCGTGCACAGCTCATCGATCTCGGCCGCGGAGTACGCATGACTCAGCGCATTGACCGAGAAAGGTCGGCCCTCGATGCGATCGACCAGACGATACAGATCGCCGAGATCGCGGGTCGCGAGCGGCGCCAGCACCGGATTGGAGGTGAGGCAGTTCTCCAGATAGCTCAGGCGGAACGCATCCTCCATGCCGCCGAGCACGTCGCCGAGGTTGTAGATGTCGGCGCGGTTGGCGAGCATGTCCGGGATTTTGAACACCTCGCCGGATTCGGTGTACGGGTTGCCGGCCATCACCACGCAGAATTTGCGCCCGCGCAGGTCGTAGGTGCGGGTGCGACCCTGCCACACGCCCTCGATGCGGCGGGTGCCGTCGCACAGCGAGATGAATTTCTGCAGGAATTCCGGGTGCGTATGCTGGATGTCGTCGACGTACAGCATCACGTTCTCGCCCATCTCCAGCGCGAGATTGAGCTTTTCCAGTTCCTGTCGCGAGGTGGCGTCCGGCGCCTGCGCGGGATCCAGCGAGCGCACCTCATGCCCCAGCGCCGGACCGTTGATCTTCATGAAGATCAGGCCGAGGCGGTGGGCGACGTATTCCATCAGGGTCGTCTTGCCGTAACCGGGCGGCGAGATCAGCATCAGCAGGCCCATGAGGTCGCTGCGTTTGTGCGCGCCGACCGCGCCCATCTGCTTGGCGAGGTTGTCGCCGATGAGCGCCAGATAGACATCGTTGATGAGCCGGTTGCGCACGAATGCGGTCAACGGGCGCGGCTTGAACTCGGACAGGCGCAGCGCTTCGCGTTCGCGAGCGATCAGGGCATGTCGCAGGCGCTGGCACTCGCGGAATGCGGGGAGGAAACGTTCGCGATGATCGCGCAGGCGTTCGCGCAGGTCGTCCACGGTCACGACCAGACTGCCCTGCCCGTCCGCGGCGCGGACGATGCGCGGATGCTCGCCGAGCAGGCCGTCGACCGTCGTACGCAGTTCGACCGCGCTGGTCCGCGCCAGCGCCTCGTCGCCGAGCAACAGCAGCGCCGCGGCTTCAGGCAGATAGTCCGCGAGCGGCGCGTGCGCGGGATCCGCGGCCAGCGCGTCGCACCACTGCGACGCCAGTCGCCAGCGCGCGCCGGGCGCATCGGACAAGGCCGCCAGCGAAGCTTGCAGGCCATCCCACAACCGTTCCCGGGTCAGGCGCTCGCGCAGCGCGTCGTGCAATTCGCGGGCGTAGCGGCTCCAGACGAAGGCCGGACGCGACTCGGCCAGCACATCGACCAGACAAGCGGCTGCGGACGCGTCGAGCGCCGATGCGACGGGCAGATCGTGCGCCTCGGCTTCCGCGCGCATCGCCTGGGCGATGTCCGCGCGCAGTAGTTCACGCGCCTGGCCCTGCGCGAACACCCGGGCGATGCCGTCGGCATTGCGCGCGCGATCGAGCCAGCGCGCGGCCTGCGCGCCGCTGCCGACCTGTGCCCAGAACAGGGCGGCCCAGGCGCGCGCCGCAGGCGCATGCGCGAGCAGTCCGGCCGCATCGCGCAGCGGAAGCAATGCGGCGAGCAGCCGTGCGGCGTCGTGATCGTGGATGCCTTTCTCGTAACCGTCGCGATACCGCGGCGCGGCGAAGTCGCGCAGCGTGCGCAGCAGTTGCTCCGGTTGTCGCGTCTGCTGCCGCAGCAGATCGAGACTCAGCCCGTCGCGGCCGGCTTCGGCCGCATCCAGCACCTCGCCGAGCAGATATTCGGCGCGATACAGGGTCGGCGATTCCGATTCCAACCCCGTCGACCAGTAGTCGCGCAGCGCGTCCAGCGCGGGATCGACGACCGGCGCGAAGTAGCCGGTGCCGGTGAGATGCAGAGCGAGACCATCGCCGCGCGGCAACAGGGTGAGATCGAGTTCCTGGGTATTGACGCTGAAACGATGACGCGGCCCGAGACGGATCACGTTGCCGCCGTCCTCGAACAGTTCGCTGCGGTCGCGCAGCGCGCGCACGGCCTGATCGCGCAGCGCCTTCAGCCGCGCGTCGATCTCGTCGGCGCGCACGCTGTCGCGCAGCGCGCGCAGGCGCTCGCCGAGATCGCGGAGTTTCAGCACGAGTGGATCGCCGGCGAAGAAGGCGTTGAGCGCATCGGCGTCGGCCAGCCGCGCGGTGCGGCGGCCGAGACCGTCGAGAATGCGCGCCGCGGCGTCGGCCAGCGACTGCGCCTTGCGCTGGCGCTCGTCCAGCAGCGCCTGTTTGTGGGCCTCGAAGGTCTCCAGCAACTCCTCGCGCTTGGCGACGATGTCGGCGAGGAAGCGTTCGTGCTCGCCGAATCGGCTTTCCAGCTCCTCCAGTTGCACCATCAGCCGCGCCAGTTCCTGGTCGCAGCGATCGGGATCGCGCGCACTCGACAGCGCAGCGGCGATGCTCTGTCCGAACAGAGTGAACTGCGCGCCGAACTGGGCGATCGCCTCATCCGAGGCCAGGCCCTTGCGGCGCTGTCCCGCGCGAGCGCGGGCCTGGTTCAGCTTCGCATACAGCGTGGAAATCGCTTCGATGATGCGCGTGCGCAGCGCGGCATCGTCCATCTCCAGCGACGCCATCAGCCCCGACAACATGTCCAGATCGCCGGCCAGCGCCTGCAGCGCCTGCAGCGGCGCCTGCAGCGCGGCGACGCCCGCGGCCTGCTGCGCTTCGGCGTCCAGCGCCCGGATCCGCTCGGCGTAGGGCTGCAGCGACTTTTCATCGGCGAGGAACGCGCCGGCCGCGGCGCCGGCGCGGGTCTGTGCCTGCAGCAGCGCGGCTTCCATCGCATCGATCGCGGCGACATCGACGTAACGCTGTTCGCGCAGGGTCAACAGCCGTCCGCGCTGCGCACCGATCGCATTCAGCGCATCGACACAGTCCTGCACCCGCTCCCAGCGATCGGGATCGAGTCGGCCCAGCGTCTCGCGCTGACGCGCCTCGGCGTCGGCCATTCCCGCAGCCGAACGCTTGCGGATATCTTCGACCTTTTCGTACTCGTCGAGCACCGCCTCGCTGCTGGCCACGATCTCGCGCAGCAGCGGCGCCAGCCCTTCGCAATGCGGGTCCTCGATCCAGTGGTACTGATCGAACAGGCGGCGCGTGCTCTGGGTCAATCTCTGATAGCGCAGCGCCGAGACATCGGCGATGCCGATCTCGCGGGCCAGACCGAGCAGATCGGAAATGCCGCGCACCAGGTCCGGGTTGCCGATACGCCCGAGGAAACCGTTGCCTGCGGGCTGGCGCAGCGCGTGCTCTTCGGACGCGAACGGCGTGCGCCAGACCTGCATCGGATGCACCCGGGTCGGCTCGTTGCCCTCGGCGCTGAACACCACCATCCGCCCGTCCTCGAAACGGGCGTAGCCGTGCCCGAGCAGCGGCGGCTGCATGTCGCGCTGGATGGTGTTGTAGACGAACAGCGCGATCCGCCCGTCCTCCGGTTCGTAGAACAGATACAGCACATCCTCGCCGTTGGGCGCGCGGATCTTGCGCTTGAAGCGCATGCCCTGCACCGACTGCTCGAAGGTGCGGGTTTCGCCGTTCTGCAGCATGTAGCCGCCGGGAAAAACGATGCCGTGATCTTCCGGCAACTGCACGCAGGCCTGGCCGATGGCGTCGATGCGGTACACGCGCTGCGACAGCGTGTTGTAGACCAGATGCCGCCACTGGCGTTCGCGATACGGCAGGATGCGCAAGAGGATCAGGCTGCCGACGCGCGCGTACTCGATCTGGGCGTCGTCCAACGACTGGGTCTGGTCCTCGACCGGTTCGCGATAGATCCCGAGCCCGTCGCCGGTGTTGTTCTCGATCTTGAGAGTGAGATCACCGCCGGTGGTCTCGACGAACACCGTGTCGAGGATGTTCAGATGCGGATGACGACCGTGGACGACCTGTTCGCGGGTGGCGCGGACCCAGTCGAAGTCGTAGGGCGCGGGCAGCGCGATATCGCGCTCGCCGCGATTGTCGATGTAGCCCACGCGGCCGGCCTGGATCTGCCAGCGGAATACGCGCATGTCCTCGATCCGTTCGCCGATCTGGAACGCCGCCAGCAGTTTGTCGTCGCGCACCACCAGTTGCAGCAGACGGGTGTTCTTGTAATAGGCGAACAGTTCGGCGAAATCGCGCACGAACGCCGGTTCCGCGAGGAACCCGGTCGCGGGATCGACCGGGGTCACATCGTAGCCGTCCGGCCCTTCGACCAGCCGGTACAGCGAGAACACGTCCTCGACCCGGGTTTCCTTCTTCAGGCCGATGAACACGTTGTAGCCGAACAGCAGACAGTCGCCGACCTGGACGATGTCCCGCGCCACGCAGTTGTGCTCGGTGCGGATGCGCAACCGGCCGATCGCCTCCATCCGGCTGCTGCCGAACGCCTGCAGCCGCTGCGCATTCAGCGCCTCGACGCGCGACCGCAAATGCCGGCCCTGCTCGTCCAGCCGCTTGCGCAGCACTTCGTAGGCACCGCCTTCGGCGACGGCCTGGTCGATCTGCGATGTGGGTTCAGCCTGCACTTGCCGTGTCTCCGTTTATCGTCCGGCCGAATCGGTGATTCGTCGTCGTTGCCGTGGCGATCGCGATCGCTGTCTGAACGGACTGCTTACGCGAATCAGCTCTCTTCGGCTTCAGCGGCCTTCGCGGGCTTCGCATCTTTGCCGCCGACCTGCAGCGACAGCAGCTTCTGCAGCACTTCCTGCACGATCGGGCTCTTGCCGGCGACGCCTTCGACCGCCTTGCCGACCGACAGCGCCTTGGCGAAGGAGTCGAAGAACGCGCCTTCGCCGCCGACGATGTCGATGTTGGCCTTGGCCAGCGCGGTCGAGAGCACTTCCGCCTGCTCGCGCGCGATGTCCTTGTTGGCCGCGATCGCCGCCATCGCCTGCTCGAAGCTCTTTTCCAGTTGCATGCGGAATTCCTCGTGCGCGCGGGCCTGGTCGCTCAACGCACCCAGCGCGCCGAACTTGTCGGTCAGACCCTCGGCCTCGGAGCGGTACTTCTGCAGCAGCACTTCGGCTTCGGACATGCCGACCTGGCGGATGACCTCGGCCTCGACCGCGCCCTTGTCCTTGGCGCCGCGCGCTTCGGCGGCCATGGTCTCGGCGACCACGCGGGCCTTGGCCAGGCCTTCCTTTTCGGTCGCAGCCGCGGTCACTTCGCGCACGCGCGCATCGGCCAGACCCGGCGCGGCGCGCTCGGCCTCGATCCCCTCGGCGAGCCGCTTCTTGGCCTCGGCCTGCTTGGCCGCAGCCTCCAGCTCGGCCTGCGCGATCACCGTCAGTTCGACCGCACGATGCCGCGACGCGGCCTCGTCGGCTTCGGCCTGACGCACCTGACGCACCAGTTCCTCTTCGGCCTTGGCCTGCGCCGAGAGGATCGCCACCTGCTTCAGGCGCTCCGCCTCGGAGACTTCGCGCACTTCCTTGATCCGCTCCTCTTCCTGGGCCACGGTCTTCTCCACCGCCACCCGCTCGCGGATCACGTTCGCTATCTCCTTGCGCTGCTCTTCCAAGGCCTTTTCCTTCTCGATCCGCTGCAGCTCGACCTCGCGCTCGCGCGCGACCATCTCCAGCTCGCGGGCGCGCGTGACTTTTTCCACTTCGATGACCACTGCACGCTGACGGTTCTGCTCGGCGACCTCGACTTCGCGCATCCGGTTCTGCTCGCGGATGTCGATCTGCTCCTGGGTGGCGATGCGCGCCTGTTCGGCCTTCAGCCGTTCCTCCTCGCGCACCTTGTCGGTCTCGGCTTCCTCGCGCGCACGGATGGTCGAGATCTCGCGCTTCTGGCGCGCTTCGGCGTCGGCCTGCTGGCGTTCGAGCGCCAGCATCGCCTCGCGGGTCTCGACGTTCTTCTTGGCGATCGCCAACTCCTCGTTGCGCGCCAGATCGTTGGTGATGACGTTCTGCGCCGCGGTCAGCTCGGTGATCTTGCGGATACCTTCGGCGTCGAGGATGTTGCTCGGATCGAGCGCGGACTTCGGCGTCTGTTCAAGATAGTCGATCGCCACATCCTCCAGCACATAGCCGTTGAGGTCGTTGCCGATCACCTGGATGATGCGGTCGCGGAAGTCCTGGCGGTTCTCGAACAGCTTGACGAAGTCGATCTGCTTGCCGACCGTCTTCAGCGCCTCCGAGAACTTGGCGTTGAACAGCTCGTTGACCGCGGCCTTGTCCGAAGCGCGGTCGACGCCGATCGCCTTGGCGACCTTGAGCACGTCCTGCGCGGTCTCGTTCACGCGCAGATAGAACGCAACCGTGATATCGGCCCGCATGTTGTCCTTGCAGATCAGTCCGTCCTTGCCGCGGCGGTCCACTTCGAGGGTGATCAGCGAGATCCGCATGAACTCCTTCTTGTAGATCACCGGATAGACCAGCGCGCCGGTGAAGTGCACTTTCGGCGTCGACGACAGATCGTTGACGATCAGCGCGGTGCCCTGCGGCACCTTGATGTAGAAGGCCTTGAACAGGCCGACGATGCCGAACAGCATCAGGATCGCGACGCCCGCGATCGTCAGCAGGGGCAGGAGGTTTTCGCCAGACATCTTCAGTTCTCCAATCGACGCTTGAAAGTGGATTTACGAGGATCCTTGCGGCCGCCCCCTCAATCGGGATCGGAACGCATCGCGGATCGGTGGTGGATTTCGGTACGGTTCACGTCGGACTCAGACCTGCGGATCGCTGTCGCGCCGCACGGTTTCGCGCTCGAGGTTTTCGGCGCTGCGCACGGCAGCCAGGGTTTTCCTGCGCAGCGCGACGAGGATCAGCAGGGCGATGCACAGCAGGGTCGGCACCGGGGACGGCAGAACTCCCGACAGCAGCAGCAGTGCGGCGAGGATCAGCAAGGACCCGGCGGGGACGAGGACGATCCACCAGCGCGTGTCGTCCCTGGCCCAGACGCGGAACGCGCCATACGCGAACATCGCGCCGAACGCGCACATCAGGATGCCGTCGACCCACGCAAGATCACCCCCGAACAACGTGATCACGCCGAAGATCAGATTGCTCACGCCCAGATACGTCATGATTCCGAACAAGGCCATCATGATCCGGCGGTCTTTCTCGACCAGGATGCGTTTCCTGGTCTGCCGCGCGATTTCCGCGCGTCGATCGATCTGTTGCAATTCCCGGCTGCTCATGGTCCTGGCTCCGTCACGGCATGCGATGCCGTTTGCGAGGTGGCGGGGTGGAACGAGATGAAACGCGGCTCACAGCCGTTCGAACTCCGTGGCGGACGTGACCCGGTAGGCGTTCTGCTCTTCGAGGTATTCGATCAGCACGATGCGGTCGCCGCGGACGAAACGCCCGGCGACATCCGCACGGACCTGCAGGATCAGCCCGGCGCCGCCGTCGTCGACTTCGGCGGTGCCCGAGACGGGGGTGAGTTCCGGGCTGCGCACCACCGCGTAGTGGCCGAGCAGCGGCCGCTGCGTCGCCGGCGCATTGCGGCGCAGCAGACGGCGCACCGGCGCAAGCACGATACGCGCGACCGGAATCGACAGCAGCAGACCGCCGATCGCGGTCGCGGTGCCGGCGAGGGCGCCGATCGCGCCGCCGGGGAGATGGCGCAGCAGGTACAGGTCGACGAAGTAACAGACGCTCCAGCCGACGATCGCGATCAGCGTGAGGATCACCATCACCGGAATGCCGTGCAGGCCGAATTTCATCAACAGACCGCCGACACCGCCGTGCGTCGCGCCTTCCGCGGCGCCGCCGAGGTGGCCGCCATCGCCCGCGAACAGGCCGTCGAGCGCGTCGATCTCCAGTACCCCGAGCGCGGACAGCAGCCATTGGACCGACACGACGATCAGCAGCAGGCTGTACGCCACGGTCGGGAACGACAATGTGATCTGCAGAAACGTTTCCATCGCTCTCCCCTTGCGCGCGACCCCACGGCCGCGTCCCCTCTCACTCTTCGATGCGCCGCTTCAGACGCGCCAGCACCGCATCGGGACCGGTCGGCTCGTCGATGATGCCGGCCGCGCGGAGCCGGCTTTCGAGCGCGTCGACCGTGTCCTCGCGGGCGAGGTCGGCGGCGGCCTCCATCCGTGCGGTACGCGCGGACTGGCGATGCTTGATCCGCTCCAGCGAGTCCAGCGCGGTGCGCAACCTGCTGTCCTCGCCGGTATGCCGATGCGCCACGGCAGCCTGCGCGCGCTGCACCGTCTCGGTGGCGCGCACCGTGTCGACCTGTTGCTTGAGCCGCCTGATATGCGATTCGGCCTGGGCGATGGCCTTGCGCAGATCGGCGACGCGCTCGGCCAGTTCGCGGACGCGCAGCTCGTCGGCGTCGCGCTGCTCCTCGAACGCCGTCACCTTCGTGGCGACTTCGCGCGCCAGGGCATCGTCCGCAGCGCGCAGCGCCTTCAGCGCGTACCCTTCGTATTCCTCGACTCGCCTGGCGGAAGCATCGCGACGATCGAGCGCGACCTTGTAATGCGCCAAGATCTCGGCCAACGCATCCTTCGCGCGATGCAGCTCGGCATCGGCATCGCGGATCTCCTGGTCGAGGATGCGCAGCGCCTGGCTGTCGACGATCGCCTCGCCGAGTTCGT
>JBIJAD010000045.1:0-15630 GCA_044345955.1 Lysobacteraceae bacterium | reverse complement strand
TGAAGAAGGAGAAGGACGAGGCCTCGAAGCAACGTCTGGCCGATCTCGAGGCCGAGGTCGCGAAACTCGAGCGCGAGTTCAACGATCTGGAGGAGATCTGGAAGGCCGAAAAGGCTGCGGTGCAGGGCACCACCAAGGTCAAGGAGCAGATCGAGGCCGCCAAGCTCGAACTGGAGGCCGCGCAGCGTCGCCAGGACTACGCGAAGATGAGCGAGATCCAGTACGGGCGCATTCCGGAACTGGAAAAACAGCTCCGCGCCGCGCAGGAAGCCGAAACCCAGGGCTTCCAGTTGCTGCAGGACAAGGTCACCGCCGAGGAGATCGCCGAAGTGGTCTCGCGCTGGACCGGTATCCCGGTGTCGAAGATGCTCGAAGGCGAGCGCGAGAAGCTGTTGAAGATGGAAAGCGCGCTGCACGGCCGCGTGGTCGGGCAGGAGGAGGCGATCAAGGTCGTCTCCGACGCGGTCCGCCGCTCGCGCGCGGGTCTGAGCGATCCGAATCGCCCCAGCGGCTCGTTCCTGTTCCTCGGCCCGACCGGCGTGGGCAAGACCGAGTTGTGCAAGGCGCTGGCCGAGTTCCTGTTCGACAGCCAGGACGCGATGGTCCGCATCGACATGAGCGAGTTCATGGAGAAGCACGCGGTCAGTCGCCTGGTCGGCGCGCCTCCGGGCTATGTCGGTTACGAGGAAGGCGGTTATCTGACCGAGGCCGTGCGCCGTCGTCCGTACAGCGTGATCCTGCTCGACGAAGTCGAGAAGGCGCATCCGGACGTATTCAACATCCTGCTGCAGGTGCTCGACGACGGCCGCCTCACCGACGGCCAGGGCCGCACCGTGGACTTCCGCAACACCGTGATCGTGATGACCTCCAATCTCGGTTCGCAGTTGATCCAGGAACTGTCGGCGGAGGATTCGCCGGAGGGCTACACCAAGATGAAGGCGATGGTCATGGGCGTGGTGCAGGCGCATTTCCGGCCCGAGTTCATCAACCGGCTCGACGACATCGTGGTGTTCCATCCGCTGGACAAGGCGCAGATCCGGCAGATCGCCAAGATCCAGTTGCGCGGTCTGGAGAAACGTCTGGGCGAGCGCGGCATCCGTCTGGATCTGGCGGAGAAGGCGCTGGATTTCCTCGGCAACATCGGCTTCGATCCGGTCTACGGCGCGCGCCCGCTCAAGCGCGCGATCCAGGCCCAGATCGAGAATCCGCTGGCGTCGATGATCCTCTCCGGCGAATACGGCAACGCCGACACCGTACGGGTCGACGCCGAGGGCGGGAAGCTGGTGTTCGGCAAGGGCTGATCGTCCGGCCGCAGGGTTCCGATGGCCCGTGCCCGCGCGTGCGGCTTGACCGCCGCGCGGGCGCCGCCGCAGTATCCTTCGCGGCGCCGCTTCCGGCGCGCAGGGAAAGGATGGCGGCGGTTCCGATGGACCTGACCCCGAGATGCATGCCTCCGAGAGGCATGTCCCCGATGCGGAGACGCCCCCGATGAGACGCGCGGCGCTGGTGATCGGCGTGGATCGCGTCGGCGATCTGCCGCCGTTGCGCGCCGCCGCCGCCGGCGCCGAACGCGTCGCCGCCTGGTTGCGCGAGGAAGGCTACGAGGTGCGCTGTCTGACCGATCGCGACGGCGGCGAAGTCCGCCGCGAGCAGGTGAGCGATGCGCTGTTCGAGCTGGTCGCCGTGCCACCGCGCTACGGCATGCTGGTGGTGTATTTTTCCGGCCACGGCGCCTGGCAGGCGCGCTCGGACATCTGGCTGCTCAGCCGCGCGCCGGCGCGTCCGGACGAGGCGATCAATCTGGCCGCGGCGATGGATCTGGCGCGATCCTCCGGCATTCCCAACGTGGTGTTCGTTTCCGACGCCTGCCGTACTCTTCCGGCGGATCGCGCTGCGGCCCAGGTGCTGGGCGGCGCGGTGTTCCCCAATCACGCGGATCTCGACGACACCGCCTCCATCGACGTGTTCCGCGCCGCCGGCGAGGCGCGCGCCGCCTACGAGCTGCGCGAGGGAGATGCCGCCTACAGCGCGCTCACCGCCGCGCTGCTGTCGGCGTACCGCGAACCCGAGCCGCAGATGGTGCGCACCGTGACCATCGCCGGCGCCGAGGTCGAAGTGGTGCCGAACCGCAAGCTGGAGGACTATCTGCGGCGCAAGGTCGATGCGCTGCTGGCCGGCACCCGGCCGCGGGTGTATCAGTCGATCCGGGTCAGCGTGCCTTCCGCCGACGATGTCTACATGGCCCGGGTGCGGCGCGTGCCGCCGGACAGGTTGCGCGAACCGCCAGCAGCCTCGTGGCCGGAGCCCGTGCGCGTCGATGAAGGCCGCGCCGCTGCGGTCGCCGTACGGCGTGCGCTGTCGCGCGGGGCGCGATCCTCGCGTCCTGCCGCAGCCCGCAAGCTCGACCGCGCGGTGAAGGCGCGTCTGTCCGCGCCGTATTCGGCGATGCAGGCCGGCGAGACCGGCTTCGTCCTGCGCGGCGCCGCGCTGCGCGACGCGCGGCTGCTGGCGGCCGAGACCGAGTGGCGCCTGGGGCAGGCATCCTCGCGGATCGACATCGTCGATCGACAGCATCTGCGCGTGCGGCATGCGGTTTCGCCGCGAGGCGGGCGTGCGTGTTCGGTGTTCCTGCGTCTCGACGACGGCCGCGGCGTCGTGCTCGCCGCGCTGCCCGGCTTCGTCGGCCATCTGGCGTTCGACGCGCGCGGGCTGATGCACCTGAGTTACGTGCGCTCCGGGGAGGAGGACGCTGAGGCCGATCTGTTCCGCGCACGGGTCGCGCTGGCGATCGAGCACGACACCTTCCGTCTGCGTTCGCGTCGCGAGGCGCAGGCCTTCGCGGACCGGGCGATGCCGCTGCGCACGATCGATCCCGCGCTTGCGGTGTACGCCGCGCATGCCTATCACCAGGCCGGGGATGCGCGCGGACTGGAGAAGACCCTGGGCTGCTCGCGCAACACTGTGGACGCCGATCTGTTCGATGTGCGCCTGCTCGCGCATCGTCGACCGCAGCCGGGCGACGGCATGTTCGAACTGGTACCGAAGACGCCGATGTTGACCCAGGCCTGGAACTTCCTCGACACCCGCGAGATCGCGATGCCGACGGCGCTGCGCGCGTTGCGCGGCGATCTGTGCGATGCGCTGTGGACCACCTTTACCCCGGCCGGCACCGAGCGTCTGCTGGCCATGCTCGAACAGGGAGCGCCTTGAGCATGCGTATCCTGATGATCCACGGCCGCGCACAGGGCGGAAAGGATCCGGTCGCGTTGCAGGCGAGCTGGATCGACAGCCTTCGCCGCGGGTTCGCCGCCGCGCAGCGGCCATGGCCCGAGGACGTGGTGTTCGATTTCCCGTATTACGCCGACCGGCTCGACGCGATCGTCGCCGGTGCCGGGCGTCCGGTGTCGGTCGAGGCGGTCGCCAAGGGTGCGGCGGTGGACGACGACTACGCACGCTTTCTGCGCTCCGCGCTGGAGGAGATCCGCGCCGGCGCGGCGATCGGCGAGGACGAGGTTCGCGCCGGTCTCGATCCCGACGTGCCGCAGGAGAAGGGTCCGCAGAACTGGTGGTGGGTGCGTGCGATCGCGCGTGCGATCGATCGCCGGCTCACGCCGATGGCCGGGTTCACCATCGAGGCTTTCCTGCGCGACGTGCATCTGTATCTGCGCGATCCCGAGGCCGCGGCGGCGGTCGATGCGCTGATCGATGCGGACACGACCGATGGACCGACCCTGGTCGTCGGGCATTCGCTGGGCAGCGTGGTCGCCTATCGTCTGCTGCAGCGGCGGCGCGCGACGCTGCGCATCGCCGGTTTCGTCACCGTGGGTTCGCCGCTCGGCCTGCGCGCGGTCGCCGCGCGGCTGCCGGCGATCGAGAACCCGCCCGGCGCGGAGCGCTGGCACAACGCCTACGACCGCCGCGACATCGTCGCGCTCAATCCGCTGGACGACGCGCATTTCCCCGCCGACCCGCCGGTCGTCAATCACGGCGACGTGGACAACCGCACCGCGAATCGTCACGGCATCGTCGGTTATCTCGACGACCCCTGGGTCGCGGCCCGGATCGCGGACGGCATCGCGCGCATGCGCGGCGAACACTGAAGCATGTTTAAGCCACCCGCTCCGAGCATGGCGGGCAGCGGATTCAATCGCCGGCCGGCTGCGGTCTGGAGCGGATCATCGTTCGATTGAGGAATCCGAGGTCGCGCGTATCGAATCGTCTCGCGTTCGGGAAAATGTCGTCCTGGAGCGTTTCCGGGACGCCCATCCAGCGTGCCAACGTCCCGCCGTACTGCTCGACCGAAATCGTCGGGATCATGACGCCGCCATCGATGAAGTCCGGTCCATTGGCTTCGATCGTCGGCAGGTTGCCGTAGATCTCGCCGCCTTTCACGGCGCCGCCGATGATGAAATGATGGGAAGCCCAGCCATGGTCGGTGCCGTCGCCGTTGGAATTGAAGGTGCGACCGAACTCCGACGTGGTGAACAGGGTGACATTGTTCCGCAGATCGAGTTGTCCCATCAGCGCGTCGAAATAGACGATCGCATCGTTGAGCTGGGTCATCAGCGCCGCGTGGCGATCGAGCTGCCCGCCGTGGGTGTCGAACCCCCCGAGTTCGACGTAGAACACCTGCCGCTTCACGCCCAGCGCCTGGTTCGCGCCGATGATCCGCGCCACCGTGCGCAGTTGCGCGGCGGTGATGTTCTGCGATGGCGGCGTGATGAAAGTGTTCTCCGGCAGCGCGCGTTCGTTCAGGGTCCTGGCGCCATCGCGCAAACGCTCATGCACATCGACATAGGCTTTCTCGAGCAGGTTTCCGCGCGCTGCGGATCCTCCGCCGAGTACGGCGGCGCCGAGGTTCTGATCGCCGTCGAAGAACGCGCCGGGGATACCGCCGTCGCTGACCGTGAAAAATGCGGTCTGGCCGCCGATCAGGAACAGGGAATAACCGCCGGTGCCGCTCATGGTGGTGAAGTTCGCGGCGGTGCCGTTGCCTGCGGCGAGCATGTCGCCGATGCGGCCGCCCCAGCCGAACGGATTGCTGGTCGCCAGCGACAGCCAGGTGTTGGACTGATCGTTGTGCGAACCGATCTGGCTCGGGAAAGCCACGCGGCCGGCCAGCAGATCCGCTTTGGTCGAAGGCGCGACCAGCGGGCCCACGCCGGCGATCACCGCAAGGCGTCTTGCGTCGTAAAGGCTTTTCAATCCGGAGAGCGCGGGATTGAAACCGATCTGGCGACCGCCGTGATTGCGTGCCGTCGTCAGCGGCGTCGCCGGCCTGGCCAGGGCAAGCCCGCCGCGCACCGATGCGTACCGGCTGTAGGAGGTGCTGTCGAACGGGATGCACGTACTGAGATGGTCGTTGCCGCCGCCGAGGTAAAGACAGACCAGCGCGCGGTAGTCCTTCGGTGCGGCTGCGGCCGCAGCGGAAGCGGTGGCCGCCAGGTTCAGCCCGACCGGCCCGGCGACGCCCATCGCCGAGAGGGCCATGCCGGTGCGCAGGAAATGGCGGCGGGACGCGTCGTGGGTCATGGCTGGCACCTCATTTCTGGATCACGTATTCGGGCGAAACCAGCATGAAGCGCACCGCCTCGGCGAGCTTGATCTGATCCAGGCCGCGATACATGCCGCTGGTCTCGGATGTCTGCTGGTAACGCGCGTTCATGCCCGCCACGATCGCGTTCTTCAACTGTGGCGACATCTGTCCGGCCATGAGGAATTTGTTGAGGCGATCGGCAACGCTGGCCGGAGCGGAGACCAGAGGCAGCCACTCGCTGTAATCCAGTCGCATCCGGTAGGTGTTGCGCTCTTCATTCGAACAGCAATCGGTCAACCCGTTGTTCTGCAGCAGATCGCGGAAGAACCATTCGGTATCGTCGACCGTCGATTGGGTGACGATCTGCATCTCCGGCGCGATCAGACGCTGATCGCTGAGTGCGGAGTTAGGCGGCGAGTAGTTCGGGAAATAGAAGTTGAAAACCGTCGGCGACCCCAGCGGCGTCTGCCACAGGCCCTTGCTGCGGTCGTAGGTCCACATCGGCATGACGTAGGCGAGCGGATCGACGTCGGTGCTCGCCTTGAACAGCCGCATCACGTTCATCATCCGCAGGATCTGTTCCCGCGGCCGGCCGTAGGTCGGTTGCGAGATCCAGCTCGCATCGCGCGCTTCGGGGTCGAGCAGGATTGCCTTGATGACCGCCTTCAGGTCGCCGCGTACGCCGCTGCCGTTGTTGTCGAACGCTGCCACCACCCGGCCGACATAGGCGCCGCCGGGATTGCTGGTCACCAGGCGCTGGATCATCTGTTTGCAGAAGAACGGCGCGGTGCTCGGGTGATTGAACAGGGTGTCGAGCAGAATCTTGAGATTGCCGACCGGGTTGGGCGTGCCCGTCGCCGGGATGGTGACGCCCAGGAATTTTTTCTCGGAGGTCGAATGGTATTGCGGGAACGCCTTCATCGGACGCTCCTGCACGGGCATGTCGGTCGCGTCCCAGAACCCGTAGTAGTTGTCCCAATGCTGGGTCGTGGCCGCGTCGTAGGTCCAGCCGGTCATCACCTTCGACACGCCAGCGACATCGGCGGGCCCGTAGGTCGGAATCGGCTTGCCGCCGCCGTCGAGCTTGCGCGTGCCGTCCGGGTTCAACTGCCAAAGACCGATGCTGAAAAGTTGCATCAGCTCCCGCGCGAAATTCTGGTCTGGAACGGTGCCGGTGACGGCGTCTTCCTTGCGGTTGTAGATATGCGAGAGATAGTTCCCCATCGCGGTCGACAAGGCGACGCCTTCGATCAGATCGCGCCAGTTGCCGAATCCCTTGGTGCAGAGCATGTCGACATAGGCGGCCAGACCGCTGCCCTGGTAGTAGGTCGCACCGTCGCGCACGCTGACCACGAAAATCTGCGACAGCGCGAACATCACCCGCTGGAGCAGTTGATCGGCTTTCATCATGCCGATCCACATCGATTCGTTGACGTCCCAGATGCCGGGGCGATTGCGCCACTCATTGCTGTTGCGCGCCGCCATTTGTCGTACGTGCTGCGCATGGCTGTGCTGCATCGGCATCGCGAACTGCTCGTCGATCCACGCCGCGTAGCCGATCTGCTTCACCCGATCGATGTCGGCCTGGGTCGCGCCGAACGTGGCCTGGTTCAGGAACCGCACCGCTTCGGCGTCGGTCGCAGGTGCGGCCGCAACGGCCGCAGCGGCAGAGGAGCCGCGTGTGCGCGCCAGACGATCGCGATCGCGCGGCTGCCGCCGATCAGTCGACCGGAATTTGCGCTGGTCGTCCGCGGAGGCGGCATCGGTGTGTCCGCCTGTGCAGGCCGAGAGTCCTGCGACGGTCATCGAGGCCATGGCAGCGAGGCTCGCCCGGCGTTCGATCGAAAAAGACTGGTCGCGCGCCCGCGCGGTGTCCGGTACGGCGACTTTCGGTTGATCGTCGTTCACGCCCCCTGCGTCTTCGTGATCGACTCGGCGCTCTTGGTTCATCTGAGCAGTCCTGTCGGCAAAGAAGCAGGGGCGATTAGACCAACCCCGACCTCTCTTCAGGCGTGAATCTTGTCACGGTATCGACTTCGTCAGCGGTGTGCCGGAGCTGCCGCATCATCCGGTATCGCATGCGCGCGATGGGCTGACGGCCTCAGTCGCGTTCTTCGCGTCCCGCTTCCAGCGCCGCCACCCGCGCTTCCAGCGCGTCGATCCGCGCCAGCAGCGCGTCGAGGGCGTCGTTGTCGCGTGCGTGCGCTGCGCCGTGCGCGGAGGCATGGCCCGAGCCGTGATCCGCTTCGGGCATCGCCGGTTCGCCGCACAGCAGATGCGCGTAGCGGTCCTCGCGCTGGCCGGGAGCGCGCGGCAGACGACGCACCATCGGCGCATCGCGTTCGGCGAGGCGCTCCAGCGCGTAGCGCACGTCGTCGACGCTCTCGAAGCGATGCAGGCGCTCGCTGCGCGCGAGCAGTTCGTGCAGGGTCTGCGACCCGCGCACCAGCAACAGCGAGATCAGGCAGGTCTGCGCCGGGGTCAGGTCGTAGACGCGGTCGAGGCGATGCTGGTAGCGCTCGCTGCGCGCGCCGTATTCGGACTTCACCAGGCCGCGCGGTTCGAGCTGGCGCAGGGCGTGGCCGACCTCGCCGGCGTCGTAGGCGGTGAGCGGGTCGCGCGCGGTCTTCTGGTTGCAGGCCAGGACGATGTTGTTGAGGGTGAGCGGATAGACATCCGGCGTGGTCGCGGCCTTCTCGACCAGACAGCCGAGGATGCGCGCTTCGACGGCGGTCAGTTGCGGCGGGAGCGGGGTGTCCGTGGCGGCGGAATCGGCGTGCATGGGCGGTCCGGTGCGGGCGTGTCGCACGATTCTATCCCCCGCGGCCGCGCTTGATGCCCGGTTCATCCGCCGCGCGGCAAGCTGCGCCGGTCGCCGCGGCCGACACGCCCGGCCCGCGGCCCCGACCCGCGGCATCTGCCGCACCCGCGATCATCGAGGAGTCCCGCCATGCGAATCCCCCTGTTGTGCGCGCTCGGTCTGAGCCTCGCCCTCGTCTCCGCCCCGGCATCGGCCGGCGGCGATCTCACCTGCAGGATGCGCTACGAGTTGTCCGGTTGGTCCGCGTTCTACAAGACCGCCTCCGGCACCGGCACGATCCGCTGCAGCAACGGCCAGACGATGTCGGTGCGGATCGAGGCCAAGGGCGGCGGCCTGACCGTCGGCAAGTACCGGATCCGCGACGGCATCGGCCAGTTCGCCAACGTCGGCGACATCAGCGAGGTGCTCGGCAGCTACGCCACCGCCGAAGCCCACGCCGCCGCCGAGAAGAGCGCCTCGGCGCAGGCGATGACCAACGGCGAAGTCTCGCTGGCGCTTTCGGGCAAGGGCCGCGGCTGGTCGCTGGGCGTGGCGTTCAGCAAATTCACGATCAAGCCGCGTTGATCTCGACGCTGCCTTGATCCGGCGCGTTCACACCGACGGCGGCAGCGGCCCGCGCCGGTACTGCGGCATCGCCGCGATCATCTCGGCCAGCGAATGCGCCAGCGCGTGTTCGGCGAGCAGGGCGGCGTCGGCGCCGCGCTCCAGCAGGTGTTTCACCGCCTCGTCGCTGTGGGCGCGTGCCAGTACCGGGATCGGGTGTTCGCCGTGCTTGAGTCGCTGCACCACGTTGCCGGCTTCCAGTGCGTCGGGGATGGTGACGACCGCGAGTGAAGCGTCGCCGGGCAGACCTTCGGCCAGGACCTCGTCCGCGGCGGCGTTGCCGCGGATCGCGGTGTGGCCGTCGCTGCGGGCCTTGTCGACGCGATTGTCGTCGGTGTCGATCACCACGAACGGAATGTCGGCGCGGCGCAGCACGTTCGCGAGCCGGGTGCCGACGCGGCCGTAGCCGATCAGCAGCACATGGCCCTTCGGTGGCGATGCGGCGGCGGCCGTCTGCGCGGTGTCCTCGCGGCGGGTCCGCCGGGTCATCAGCGCGAACAGCGGCGGATGGATCAGGATCGACAGGATCGCGCCGGCCAGCACCAGGTCGCGGGTCTGCTCCGAGACCAGACCGAGGGTGGCGCCGAGGCCGACGAGGATGAAGGAGAACTCGCCGATCTGGGCGAGGCTGGCGGCGATGGTCAGGGCGATGTCGTTGCCCTTGCCGAGCATCCGCACCACCGCCCAGGCGGCGATTGACTTGCCGACGACGATGATCGCCAGCGTTTCCAGCACTTCCAGCGGGTATTCGACCAGCGTCGCGGGGTCGAACAGCATGCCCACCGAGACGAAGAACAACACCGCGAACGCGTCGCGCAGCGGCAGTGAGTCCTGCGCGGCCTTGTGGCCGAAGCGCGATTCGTTGAGCAGCATGCCGGCGAAGAACGCGCCGAGCGCGAACGACACGCCGAACAGTTTGGCCGCGCCGAAGGCCACGCCCATCGCGCAGGCCAGCACGAACAGGGTGAACAATTCGCGCGAACCCGTGCCGGCCACGCGCTCGAGCATCCACGGCAGCACCCGGCGCCCGACCAGCAGCATCAGCGCGACGAAGGCGCCGACCTTGAGCAACGTCCCCAGCAGCGCGGTGCCGGCATGGCCGCCGCCGCTGCCGCCGACCGCGAGCACCGGCACCAGCACCAGCGCCAGCACCATCGCCAGATCCTCGACGATCAGCCAGCCCACCGCGATCCGGCCGCGTTCGCTGTCGAGCAGGCGCGCGGTCTCCAGTGCGCGCAGCAGGACCACGGTGCTCGCCACCGACAGCGACAACCCGAAGATCAGCCCCTCGATGTCGCCCCAGCCCAGGCGCGTGCCGAGAAACCAGCCCATCGCGGTCGCCACGGCCATCTGCACGATCGCCCCGGGCACCGCGATCCGACGCACCGCCAGCAGATCGCGCAGCGAGAAATGCAGGCCGACGCCGAACATCAGCAGGATCACGCCGATCTCGGCCAGTTCCGTGGCGAGTTTCGCATCGCCGACGTAGCCGGGCGTATGCGGGCCGACCACCACGCCGGCGAGCAGATAACCCACGATCGGCGAGATGCGCAGGCGCTGGGCCAGCATGCCGAACCCGAAGGCCAGCACGAAGCCGATGCAGAGCATTGCGATGAGCGGAGTGTGATGCGGCATGCAGGGACTATAAACGACGCGCCCCGCATGGCCTGCAAATCGCGTTCAGCTTCTCCGTCCGCGCTTCGCGCAAGAAGAAACCCCCGGGATCGCCGGGGGTTTCGGTTGTCGTGCTCGTATCGAAAGGGTTACCAGGTGTAGCCGATGCGGCCGTAGACGTAGGCGCCGTTGAAGCCGTTGGGCGATGAGGCGCTGTAGGGCAACTGGCCGTTGGTGGAGTTCGCGAACAGCACCTCGTCCGGGTACTCGTCCAGCACGTTGTCGGCGCCGAGGGTGAAGTCCCAGTTGCGCCAGCGATAGCTGCCGGAAAGGTCCAGGGTCCACTGCGCGTCGAAGGTCTGATCGCGCGAGGTGTCGGCCGGGTTGTTGCCGAACAGCACGCTGAACTCGCCGTAGCGGGTGGCGTTGGCGCCGAAGCGCCAATTGCCGAGTGTGTAGGCGCCGCCGAGCTGGAACTTGTCGCGCGGCGCGCCGACGGTGAGCCGGCCGACCTCGACCCGGCCGATGCGCACCGCGGCCGGGTCGATCGCGGTCAGCGCCGCCGGATTCGGGGCGATCCGTTCGACCGTGGTCTTGTTGTAGTTGTAGCCGGCGGTGAGATCGAGCGCGCCATCGCCGATGTTCCAGCGATAGGTGCCGATGATGTCCACGCCGCGGGTCTTGGTGTCGATCGCGTTGGTGAAGTAGCGACCGCCGCCGAGGGCGGGATCGACCGTGGCGTTGAGGAAGGCGCGCACCGCGGTCGAGGTCAGGTTCTCCGACAGCATGATCCGGTCGTCGATGTCGATCCGGTAGGCGTCGATCGTGATGTACAGATTGTCGACCGGCTTGAGCACCAGGCCCAGGCTGAGGTTGGTCGATTCCTCGGCCTTCAGCGGCTCGGCGCCGAGCGCGACCGCGGCCGCGTCGTTGACCCGGAAGGTGCGGATGTCGAAGGGCACGCCGCCGATGAAGTTGGTGGCGGTGGAGCGGAAGAACTGCTGCTGCAGCGACGGCGCGCGGAAACCGGTGGAGACCGTGCCGCGCAGCGCCACCGCCTCGCTGAAGTCGTAACGCGCGGAGAGTTTGCCCGAGGTGGTGCTGCCGAAGTCGCTGTATTCCTCGGCACGCAGCGCGAGGCCGAGGTTGAAGGCGTCGGTGACGTTGGCTTCGAGGTCGAGATAGGCCGAATAGCTCTCGCGGCTGAAGTTGCCGGCGTCGGACGGCCGGAAGCCCGGGAACACCTGCGAGCCCGACGGCGCCGGCACCCCGCCGGGCAGCAGCACGCCGCCGTTGCGGTAGGAGTCCGGTTCACCCGCGCTCTGCTTGAAACTTTCGCCGCGCCATTCCAGGCCCCAGGCGACGTTCAGCGGCGTGGACAGCCAGCTCAGGTCGAAACTGCGGCTGACGTCGAGATTGAGCACATGCTGGTCGATCTCCAGCGCACCGGCGTAGAAATCGGTCGGCGAGGTCGGGCCGAGGCTGCGGTTGAGGCTGTTCTCGACGTCGAAGCTCAGATCGTTGTTGCCGTAGTTGTAGCTGATGTCGATGTCCCAATCGAGTGCGCTGATCCCGCGCAGGCCGAACACGAAGGCGCGGTCTTCGGCGATGTTGCGGATCTGCGGCAGGAAGCCGTCGGGATAGATCGCCTGGATGTTGCGGGTGTCCAGCGCGGTGCGATAGAAACCGTTGGACAGCGCGTTGCGGCGGCTGGCGTTGGCGAAACCGTAGAAGCTCACCGAATCGTTGATCGCCAGCTCGCCGTTGGCCGAGAACGAATACTGGCGGATCTCCGGATCGCCGTAGCGCTGCACCACGACGCCCGGCGGCGGCGCGGTGGCCGGGCGCACGGTCACGCCGGGCGCGAGCAGGTAGGGCCGGGCGCGGTCGGTCTGGTCTTCGTCGACGAACTCGGCAGCCAGGTGCAGGGTGCCTTTCTCGCCGAGGCTGAAGCCGGCGTCGCCCTGCAACTGCAGGCTGCGGCCGTCGCCGGCGCTGTACTGGCCGAAGTTGGCGGCGATGCTGCCGCCTTCGCCGCTGCCCTTGAGCACGATGTTGATGACGCCGGCGATGGCGTCGGAGCCGTACTGCGCGGAGGCGCCGTCGCGCAGCACTTCGACGGTGCGGACGGCGGCGGTCGGAATGGTGTTGAGGTCGACGGCCGAGGAGCCGCGGCCCACGGTGCCGTTGAGATTGATCAGCGCGGTGGTGTGACGACGCTTGCCGTTGACCAGCACCAGCACCTGATCGGGGGCGAGGCCGCGCAACTGCGCCGGGCGCACCGCGTCGGTGCCGTCGGTGATGGCAGGGCGCGGGAAGTTCAGCGAGGGCAGGGCGCGCGACAGCGCGGTCGCCAGTTCGGTGGTGCCGGTGGCTTCCAGCGCCTGCGGGGTGATGACGTCGATGGGCGAGGGCGAGGAGGCGACGGTGCGGGTCGAGGTGCGGGTGCCGGTGACGACCACGGTCTCGAGGCTGTCGCCCTCTTCGGGCTGCTGGGTTTCGTCGGGGGACTGGGCGAAGGCGGCGGGGCTGATCAGGGCCAGCAGCAGCCCGAGCGTGAGCGGGTGTCGCTTCATCGTGCACTCCATTGTGGGGGGGATCGGGAAGGGCGAAATTCGAAAAACAGGCGGATTTCCCATGTAGCACGGCCCCGGGAGGGGGTCAATCGCGGCGCCGGCATGAGCCCATGCGCCGGCGCCTCCGGCCCCGGATCGATGGCCCGCAGCGTAGAATCGCCAGCCCGGCGCGGCCCGTTCCGTGCCCGCCGCCTCCTTCCCCGACGCCCCGCCCATGATCGCTTTCCGCAATTTCGCCCTGCGCCGGGGCGAGCGCCTGCTGTTGTCCGATGTCGATCTGGCCCTGCACGCGGGCTGGCGGGTAGGCGTGGTCGGGCGCAACGGCACCGGCAAATCCTCGCTGTTCGCGGTGCTGATGGGCGAGCTGGAGCCGGACAAGGGCGATCTGGACCTGCCCGGCAAGGCGCGGATCGCCAGCGTCGCCCAGGAGACCCCGTCGCTGCCCGACCCGGCGCTGGATTTCGTGCTCTCCGGCGACGCCGACGTGCACGCCGCGGTGCAGGCCGAGGCCAACGCCTTCGCCGCCGAGGACTGGGAAGCGGTGGCCGAGGCGCATCACCGGCTGGAAGAACTCAACGGTTACGACGCCAGCGCCCGCGCCGGCCGTCTGCTGCACGGTCTGGGCTTCCCGGCCGAGACCCATCCCAAGCCGGTGTCGGATTTCTCCGGCGGCTGGCGCGTGCGTCTGAACGTCGCGCGCGCGCTGATGACGCCCAGCGACCTGCTGCTGCTCGACGAACCGACCAACCATCTCGATCTCGACGCGGTGGTGTGGATGGAGGAATGGCTGCGGCGTTATCCCGGCACCCTGCTGCTGATCTCGCACGACCGCGAATTCCTCGACAACGTCACCACCCACACCCTGCATCTGCACGAAGGCAAGGCGAAGCTGTACACCGGCAACTACACCCAGTTCGAGCGCCAGCGCGCCGAGCATCTGCGCCAGCAGCAGATCGCGTTCGAGAAAGAGCAGGCCGAGCGCGCGCATCTGCAGAAGTTCATCGACCGCTTCAAGGCCAAGGCCAGCAAGGCCCGTCAGGCGCAGTCGCGGATGAAGCGGCTGGCCAAACTCGCCGGCACCGAAGCGGTGCGCGCCGAACGCGAGTTCCGGATCGAGTTCCCGGCGCCGGCGAAGATGCCGTTCGCGCTGCTCCGCCTCAACGATGCGGATTGCGGCTATGGCGCGTCGGCCGTCGATGAGATGGCGGCTGTGCGAGCGACGCAAGTCGCGACTCGCGTCGCTCCCACGACCATCCTGCACGATGTCGGCTTCGGCCTCGAAGCCGGCGACCGCATCGGCCTGCTCGGCCCCAACGGCGCCGGCAAATCCACGCTGGTGAAATCGCTGGTCGGCGAACTGCCGCTGCTCGCGGGCGAACGCTACGCGCATCCGGATCTGCGCATCGGCTACTTCGCCCAGCACACGGTCGAAGCACTGGTCGCGGGCACCTCGCCGATCGACCACCTGCGCGAACTCTCGCCGGACATGGCGACGCAGGCCTTCCGCGACTTCCTCGGCAAGTGGTACTTCCCCGGCGACCGCGCCTTCGAGAGCATCGACGGCTTTTCCGGCGGCGAAAAAGCGCGCCTCGCGCTGGCGCTGATCGCGTGGCGGCAGCCCAACGTGCTGCTGCTCGACGAACCGACCAACCACCTCGACCTCGACATGCGCGAGGCCCTGGCCGAGGCGCTGAGCGACTTCGACGGCGCGATCGTCATGGTCTCGCACGATCGGCATTTGATCGGTCTGGTCTGCGACAAGTTCGTGCGCGTCGCCGACGGCGTGGTCGAACCCTTCGACGGCGACCTCGACGAATACGCTGCCTGGCTGCGCACCCGCGCCGGCGGCGAGCAGAAGAAAGCCGATCCCAAACCCGCCGCCGCGCCTGCGCCCGCACCGGTTGAAACGAAACCGGCGCCTGCAGCAGCCGCGCCCGCGAAGAAGATCAATCCGCACAAGCTCGCGAAGGCCGAAGCGCGCGTGGCCGAACTCGAAGCGAAACTCGCGGCGATCGAGGTCGAGTTGGCCGATCCGGCGGTGTGGGCCGATGGCGGCAAACGCGCGGCCGATCTGGGCCGCGAGCAGCAGAGCCTGCGTGCGCAGCTCGATACGGCGGAGACGGAGTTGTTGGCGTTGTACGACTGAGGCGTTTTCGTGTGGGGTTGTGTGGGGTGTGCTGTGGTCTGAGGTCTGAGGTCTCGCCGCGTTTTCACGCCGGATTATGCGGTTGCGCCAAAAATTGTCATCCCGAGCCGTAGGTGAGGGATCTGCTGTTGCCGCAAGTCGAAAGTGCTCGCCTGGAAGTCTTTCCTGTCGGCTTTTTGTTTCGCTCGCTGCCGCGAGCGAGTTACTTTTCTTTTCTTGTGAAAAGAAAAGGTAACCAAAAGAAAGCACACCCCGTCGGTTGCGCCCGGCGCTGCGCGCCGGGTCCGCGTGATTCGCGGGGTTTTTCGACAGTACATCCCTGTACTGTCGAAAA
>JBIJAD010000349.1:0-4340 GCA_044345955.1 Lysobacteraceae bacterium | reverse complement strand
ATCGGGACTGAATCCCCGCCGCGGCGCCCGCCGTACACTGCAGCGACCGGGCCGGGATGCGGCCCGCCCCACCCGCAACCGACGAAGCCGATGTCGAACACCAAGATGAACACGTCCACCGTCCGCGGCGCCCTCATGGTCGCCTGTGTCCTCCTGCTGGTCGCGACCGTCGCCGCCTGGCCGCGCTTCTTCGCCCGTGGCGGTCAGCTCCCGGGCAGCGCCGGGGCCGCGTCCTCGGCGCCGGTATCGGCACGGGATGCCGCGGGACCGGGCGTGATCGACCTGACCGGTTTCGCGGCCTCGCCGACGGTGGTGCCCAAGGCCGGCGTGCCGCAGGCGCGCGGCACTTTCATCGTGACCTTTCGCGAACCGGCGCTGGCCGCGTATCGCGGCGGCGCGCCGGGGATCGCGGTTCCCAAACGCCGGCTCTCGCCCGGCGGGCGCGAGCGCCTGGACGTCAAAAGCGCCGAGGCGCAGAACTACGTCGATCATCTGCGTCGGCAGCAGTCGCAATCGGAACGGCAGATCGCGCGCATCATCGGCGCGCCGCTGCCGGTGCGCATGCGCATGCAGCACGGCCTGAACGCGATCGTGGTCGACATGAGCAACGCCCAGGCCGCGCGCGTGGCGCGACTGCCCGAGGTGCTGCGGGTCGATCCCGAACGTCTGCTGCCGCTGAACGGCGATGTCGGCACCGCCCTGATCGGCGCGGGGCCGGTCTGGAACGGGACCAATCCGGGCGCGCCGGCGGCCTATCAGGGCGAAGGCATGGTGGTCGGCATCGTCGACTCGGGCATCAATTTCGGCAGCCCCTCGTTCGCGGCGACCGCGCCGGCCGACGGTTACGCCCATGTCAATCCGCTCGGCGCCGGCACCTTCCTCGGCACCTGCGCCAGCGGCGGCCCCGATGCCGGTCGCTGCAACGCCAAGCTGATCGGCGGTTACGACTTCGTCTGCGGCGCGCCAGCCAACCAGTGCGGCCAGCCCAACGTCCGCGAGGAAGCGGGTTTCGGCGATACCAACGGTCACGGCACCCATGTCGCGTCGATCGCCGCCGGCAACCGCCGCGACGTGGTCCACCAGAATGCGTCGGTGCGCATCGCCGGCGTCGCGCCGCGCGCGAACATCATTGCCTACGACGCCTGCTACACCAACACCTCGGACGGCCGCGGCCTGTGTCCGTCCTCGTCGACGTCGGCATCGATCAACCAGGCGATCGCCGACGGCATCGTCGATGCGATCAACTACTCCATCGGCGGCGGCACCGATCCCTGGAACGATCCTTCGTCGCTGGCGATGCTCAACGCGGTCGCCGCCGGCATCCATGTCGCCACCTCCGCCGGGAATTCCGGCCCGAACGCCAACACCCTGAGCCATCTCGAACCCTGGGTGAGTTCGACCGCAGCCGCGCAGCACGGTCGCGGCGATTTCGGCATCCTCATGTCGGTGACCGGCCCGGCCCCGGTGCCCGCGGCGATCGCCGCGCTGGCGATCAGCCCCGCACCCGGCGGCATCGAGCCGGCGACGACGATCCCGCCGACCACGCCGCTGCGGATCAGCCCCGGCATCAACAGTGCCAACGACGGTTGCAGCGCGTTTCCGGCCAATACCTTCTCCGGTGCGATCGCGGTCATCCGCCGCGGCACCTGCAATCTGACCATCAAGACCAACAACGCCACCGCAGCGGGTGCGATCGTGGTGCTGATCGCCAACAACGCCCCGGGTACGCAGACGCTGCTGGTCGGCGGTGCCAGCATTCCCGTGTTCGGCGTGACCCAGGCCGAGGGCGATGCGCTGCGCAATTTCGGCAACGCCAATCCGTCCGCGACCGCGCAGATCACCTGGCCTGCGACCGGGCTGCCGAACGTGGCCGATGCGCTGGGTTCGTTCAGTTCGCGCGGCCCGGCGGCGAATTTCGATCTCATCAAACCGGACATCACCGCGCCGGGCGTGGATGTTCTGGCGGCTTACGCCGGCGCCGCGCTCACCGGTTCGGAGCAACTCGTCAACACACTCAGCGGCACCTCGATGGCCTCGCCGCACATCACCGGTGCGGTGCTGCTGGTGCGTCAGGCGCGCCCGTCGTGGACGCCGCCGGAAGTGAAGTCGGCGCTGATGATGACCGCGACCACCCAGGTCTATCTGGAAGATCAGATCACCTTGGCCGGCCCGCTGGCGCGCGGCTCGGGCCGGGTGCGGGTGGACCGGGCGATCAACGCGGGTCTGGTACTCAACGAGACGAGCACGAACTTCCAGGCGGCGAACCCCGGCAGCGGCGGCAACCCGGGTGCGCTCAACCTGCCGAGTCTGGCCGATGCCACCTGCGCCGGCTCCTGCAGCTTCACGCGCACCTTCCGCAATGCACGGACCTACGGGTCGCTGTGGCGGGTGCAGTTGGTGGGCCTCAACGGCACGGTGCAGTCGCTGTTGTGGGTGCCGATGGGCGGTACGGCCTCGCTGCCGGTGACGATCAACACCGCCGGACTGCCTGCGAACGGCAGTTGGAACTTCGGTTCGCTGGTGCTGACCGAGCTGTTCACCGGCAACCAGTCGAACACGCTCTCGGAGCTGCGGCTGCCGATCGGGGTGGTGGTGCCGGCGGGCGGGGCCTCGCTGCCGTCCAGTCCCTCGGTGCCCGGCATCCAGTCGCTCGGGCGCGTGCGCTGATCTCCCGTTCCGGCGGCCCGGCCCGGGTCGCCGGCGCGTCGCGGGGCGAGACCGTCTGGCCGCCCATGGCGCGATGCGCGTACACTCCGGTGGACGCGGCCCGGCCGTGCGCCGATGGGCGCATCCACGCCCGCACTTCCGCCGCGACAGGACGCGGACGCAGGGCAGGGGGCTGCGGTTGGCGGAATCCGATCAGAACTTTCCAGCCACGACCGTCGAACGAGCAGCGCGATCATGCCTTCCAGATTTTCCAGGGTTCTGTTGTGGTGTTCCGTGGCCGGCGCCTTTGCCGCGGCCGCGGCCCTTCTCCAGGTCGGCTTCCGGAGCGATTCCGGCTGGCGCACCGTGCAGATCCAGCGCAGCCAGGCGCCCGCGCAGCCGCTCCGCGAAGATTCCCGCAGCCCCGGGGCGATCCAGCCCGAGGGCCTGTACGCTGCCCCCAGCGTGGTCCCCAAGGCTGGCGTGCCGCAGGCCCGAGGCACCTTCATCGTGACCTTCCGCGAGCCGGCCCTTGCTGCGTATCGCGGCGGCGTGCCGGGGATCGCGGTGCCCAAACGCCGGCTCTCGCCCGGCGGGCGCGAGCGCCTGGACGTCAAGAGCGCCGAAGCGCAGAACTACGTCGGCCATCTGCGCCGGCAGCAGTCTCAATCGGAACGGCAGATCGCGCGCATCATCGGTGCGCCGCTGCCGGTGCGCATGCGCATGCAGCATGCGTTGAACGCGATCGTGGTCGACATGAGCAACGCCCAGGCCGCGCGCGTGGCGCGTCTGCCCGAGGTGCTGCGGGTCGAACCGGAACGTCTGCTGAGCCTTTCCACTGATGTCGGTCCGCGGCTGATCGGCGCCGAACCCGTCTGGGACGGCAGCAATCCGGGCGCGTCGGCCGAGTATCGCGGCGAGGGCATGGTCGTCGGCATCATCGATACCGGCATCAACTTCGGCAGTCCCTCGTTCGCCGCCATCGACCCGGTGGATGGCTACGCCCATGTCAATCCGCTGGGCGCCGGCACCTTCCTGGGCACCTGCGCGCCGAGCGGTGCCGATGCGGGGCGTTGCAACGCCAAGCTGATCGGCGGTTACGACTTCGTCTGCGGCCCGCCCACCAACCAGTGCGGACAGCCGGACACCCGCGAGGAACCGGGCTTCGGCGATACCGACGGCCATGGCACCCACGTCGCCGCCACCGCCGCCGGCAACCGTCGCGACGTGGTCTACAGCAGCGCACCGTTGCGCATCTCGGGCGTGGCGCCGCGCGCGAACATCATCGCCTACGACGCGTGCTACGTGATCGTGTCCACGGGCCGGGGCTCGTGCCCCTCCAGCGCCACCTCGGCCTCGATCAATCAGGCGATCGCCGACGGCATCGTCGACGTGATCAATTACTCGATCAGCGGCGGGACCAGTCCCTGGAGCGATACCGTTTCGCAGGCGTTCCTCAACGCGGTCGGCGCCGGCGTCTACGTGGCCGCCGCCGCGGGCAACGCCGGCCCCAACGCGGGCACCCTCAGTCACCACCAGCCGTGGGTGAGCACGACCGCCGCGGCGCAGCACGGTCGCGGCGGTTTCGGCGTGCTGTTCACGGTCACCGGTCCGGCGACGGTGCCATCCAACCTGGTCGGAATCATCGCCAACCAGAGCACCGGCGGCGCGCAACTCGCCGCCACCATCCCGCC
>JBIJAD010000479.1:0-2526 GCA_044345955.1 Lysobacteraceae bacterium | reverse complement strand
TCCACCACTCGAGCCGCGCGGCGAAGCGGCCGGCCACTTCCTCCAGACGCTGGCTGCGCGACTGCATCTTTTCCGCGGCCTGCGTGCGCCGCAGCAGGGCGACCTCGTCGGCGAGGGCCACCGGCGCGGGAATGTCGTAGCGCACGTAATCGGCCGCCGCTTCCAGCACCAGCAGGGAGGTGCCCGGGGTGACGATCCCGAAGCGTTGACCGATTCGCGCGACCTCGCCGCGATGACGCTCGGGCTCGCCGGCCAGCGCGGCCACACGCCAGCCGGCCCACAGGCCGGCGACCTGGGACGAGACCGGCGCGTCCGCAGCGATCCGGGCCTCGACGAGATGCTGATTGCCGCTTTCGACCATCTTCACCCGCACCACCGCATCGGGCCGGGTCAGGCGGCCGGCGAGGCGCACCGGACCTTCGCCGAAGTGCCAGCGCTCCGGCTGCAGCGCCTCGATCCCCTCGCCTTCCAGCCCGACGATGCGCGGCGGCGAGCCCAGCAGCATGCCGGCGGGCCCATCGATCGCGTCCCCGGCCTGCCAAAGCACCAGCCGCCCGCCGCGGGCCTCGGCCAGTGCGGTCAGCCGGGCGGCGTCGGTGCGCGGACCTGCGGAGCTGAGCGCGATCAGGGTCTGTCCGCTGGCCAACGCGGGAAATTCGCGGCTGCCGTAGGTCTGCAGGCCGTCGCTGAACAACAGATAGGTCTGGATACCGGATGCGGGCATCCAGTCGGCCAGATCACTGGCACCGTCGTAGACCGCGGTCTCGAGCGCGCGGCGCAGCGCGGACCAGTCGCCGTCGCGGACCTCGAAGCGACCGCCATCCTCGCCGACATCGCGCAGGAAACGCAGTTCCACCGCGACGTTGCGGATCCGCGAAAAATAACGCTCGAGCAGCGCCAGTTCGCTCTGGAGATCGCGCTGCCGCGCCGAAGCCGATGCGTCCCAGAGCAGACCGATCGCGGTCGGACGCGGTGCAGGCACCGCCTTCGCAGGCAACGGCGGCGCGGGCAGTTCGATCAGTACGTAACGCTCGTCGCCGACGGTCTGCACGAAGGTCTGCGCTTCGTTCCCGGCCGGGAAACGCAGGCTCAGACCGGTGGCCGGACGGAATGCGCTGCGCTGCACACGGGCGACGAAGGCGCGATTCTCGCGCTCGAAACGCAGCCCTTCGAATGCGCCGACGACGACCGGCGGACGACGCAGACCCTGCGCACGCAGTGCGAGACGGAAGGATTCGGCACCGGCGAGCAGATGCACCGGCGCATCCAGACGCCAGGCATCGCCTTCGCGTCGCATGGCTTCGTCCACGACCAACCGCACCTGACGCGTGCCGCGCGGCGGAATCGGATACACCCGCAGCCGGAACTGATTGCCTGCGGTCTGTTCGAGCAGGCCGGGGTCGACATTGCGGCGCTCGATGCTCTCGAACACCTGCTGCGCCTTCGGCTTGGACACCGGCACCGCGTCGCGCATCGCGCCGTTCACGTCGAGTGCGAAGCCGGCGATCTGCTGGCCAGGCTGCAGCGGAAACTCCAGAGTGCCTTCGACCTCGATCCGCACCGCGGCATCGCGCAGGCCGACCGGCACTTCCGCGCCTTCGCTGCGGATCAGCGGCGGTGCGGTCAACGCGGGCCCGGGACGGGAGCGCGGCTCCGGCGGCGCGACCTCCTGAGCCCGCGAAATGCCGAGCAGACCAGCGAACAGAGCGATGACGACCGAAGCGACAAAGCAGCGCGACATGACAGGCCCCCTGCGGAAGATACCCACTCAACGCACCGTCCCGCGGAACGGGGTCGAGCGCCTCGCCATGCTAGCAGGCATGCGATCGATGACGACCGCTCAGCCGGGCGCCGCCTCCCGATGCACCACCACCAGTTGCACCGCGTCGCCGCCGCGCCAGTCGTCGGGCTGCAGTCGGTAGGCGATCCGCGCGCGCGGCGGCGGCGGTTCGCCGTTCCAGCCGCCGAAGTGGATCGCGTCGATCCGGCGCGACGTGCCCGGCCAGGCCAGCTCCAGCTTCAGGTGCTGCTCGCCCACCGGGCGCCAGCGCAGCACCTCGAAGACATCGTCGAACACCGGCTCCGGGAAGCCCTGCCCCCACGGGCCACCGTCGCGCAGCGCCAGCGCGGTGCCGATCGCGCAGACGGCGGGCTCGATCGCGCCGTCGCTGAGCACCACGTCCTGCAGCAGTTCCGGCGACAGCAGCTCGGCGGCGCAGGCCTCGAATGCGGCCTGGAACCGCGGCAACGCCTCCAGGCGCAGACTCAGCCCCGCGGCCATCGCGTGACCGCCGAATTTCTCGATCAGCGCCGGATGTCGCGCATCGACCGCGGCCAGCGCATCGCGGATATGGAAACCGGCGATCGATCGCGCCGAGCCGCGCAGCAGATCGGCGCCGGGTTCGGCCGGCGCGAACGCGATCGTGGGCCGATGCGCGCGCTCCTTGATCTTCGAGGCGACCAGGCCGACCACGCCCGGGTGCCAGTCTTCGCGATACAGGCAGAGCGCGGCACGCGCGCCGTCGA
>JBIJAD010000348.1:0-4359 GCA_044345955.1 Lysobacteraceae bacterium | reverse complement strand
CTGGAACAACAGTCGAGGTTGCGGCGATCGTGCGGGTGGCGTCTCCGAAGACGTCCCGCCGTACCTCCTGAACCCCCACCATGCCGCGAGCGGCATGGTCGCCCCCGAACATCGGGGGCTGGAACAACAGTCGAGGTTGCGGCGATCGTGCGGGTGGCGTCTCCGAAGACGTCCCGCCGTACCTCCCGAACCCCTACCAGACCGCAAGCTGTCTGGTCGCCCCCGAACATCGGCGGCGGGTGAAGCATGTCGGATCCCTGCGGACCCAGCCCCGATGTCAGCGGGCGCTGTTCGATGACCTTTCGAGCGCATCCAGCAGCGGCGAGCGCGAAGCGCCGGCAGCGATCCAGGCGGTGGCGCCGGATGGCAGCCGGTCCGCGGTCGCGGCGAGCGCGCGGTCGACGGATTCGCGGTCGGCGAATTCGACGAAGCACACGCTCCCGGAGCCGGTCAGGCGTGGCCCGGTGGACGCGGCGCCGGACACGCTGCGCAACGCGGCGAACACGGCCTCGACGGCAGGTTCGCGGCGGCGCAGGACCGGCTCGAACGCGTTGCCGAGCGCCTGCCCCTGCAGGAATGGGTCCGAAAGGAATCCCGGTATTGTCGCGGGCGCGGCATTGCGCGTCAATTCAGGGGCTTGGAACAGGGCCGCGGTGGCGGCGTGGACGCCGGGGGCGACCAGCAGATACCAGGCCGACGGCAGGTCGAGCGGGCTCAGGGCCTCGCCCAGATTCTCGGCCCAGGCATTGCGGCCGTGGACGAACACCGGCACATCGGCGCCCAGCTCCAGGCCGATGCCGGCCAGCGCCTCGACGTCCAGATCGCAGCTCCAGAGCCGGTCCAACGCCCGCAGTACGGTGGCGGCATCGCTGGAGCCTCCACCGAGCCCGGCACCGGTCGGAATGCGTTTTTCGACGATGATGTCTGCGCCTTTGTCGACCTTGGCGGCTGTTTGCAGCGCCAGCGCGGCCCGCACCGCGAGGTCGTCGGCCTCGGCGACGCCCGCGACCGAGGGACCATGACGGACGATCCGGCCGTCGTCGCGGACCCGCAGCCGGACCGTATCGCCCCAGTCGAGAATCCGGAACACGGTCTGCAGCCGGTGGTAGCCGTCGTCGCGGCGCCCGGTGATGCGCAGGAACAGGTTCAGCTTGGCCGGGGCCGGCCAGACCGACCAGCCGGCGTCGGCGGCCGGCGCACTCATGGCGTGGCGAAGACCCAGTCCTCGATCGCGAGCCGGACTCGGGCCGCGCCCGGTTCGGCCCCGGACTCGGCCTCGATCCGCGCCGGCAGGTCGGGCCCGCCCGGCGGGCCGCCGCGCCAGGCGGTGTAGCGCACGGTCCAGCCGGACTGACGCAGCAGGGTCGGTCGGCCCCGGGCGTCGAATTCGATGGCTTCGATCGGCAGCCCCTCGGCCGGGGCGCCGCGGACCCAACTGCCGAGTTGTGCCAGCGGCACCTCCCAGCCGGTGGTCTGCAGCAGCAGGGCCTCGGCCGGGCGGCCTTCGCGCGGGCCGCCTTCCAGACCCTCGATCCGGCCCTGGCCGCTGCCCAGGTCGCCGCTGAGCCGCCAGCTCTGCCGGGTGACCGGCGCGCTGAGCGCGACCGTGTAGCGATCGCGGTCCTGCTGGTCCCATTCGATCCGACCGCTGCCGCCGCGGTCGCCGCGGCTGATCGCGGCGCGGCCGCTGAACCCCCAGGTCACGGTCTGCAGCATCCACGCCGCACGCAGGCGCTGGGCCTCGTCGGCGGATGCGGCGGGCGGCGTCTCGCGCACCGGCACGGTCGCGGCGCAGCCGGCGAGCGCGGCCGACATCGCGAGCGCCAGCGCCGCGGCGCGCAGCCTCGCCGGAACGATCCGCGCACCGCTCACGGCTTGGCGCCCTCCGGCGGCAGCGGCGGCAGCACCGCGCCGGTCTGTTCGAGCGCGCGCTGCAGCGAACGGCTCTCCGGGTCGATGCGGCGCGCTTCCTCGAAATACTTCATGGCTTCATCCTTCCGCCCCAACACCCAGAGCACCTCGGCGACGTGGGCGCCGATCTCGGCGTCCTTCTGCTTGTTGAAGGCGCGGCGCAGTTCGACCAGCGCCTCCTCGTTGCGACCGAGCCGGTACAGCACCCAACCGTAGCTGTCGATGATCGCGGCGTTGTCGGGTTCGGCCGCGATCGCGCGCGAAATCAGCTCCAGCGCTTCCTGATAGCGGTCGGTGCGATCGGCCAGGGTGTAGCCCAATGCGTTGAGCGCGTTCACGTCGTCGGCGTCGATCGCGAGGATCCGGCGCAGATCGGCCTCGGCGCGGGGGATGTCGTCGCGGCGTTCCCACATCAGCGCGCGCGAGTACAGCAGCGGGACGTCGTCGGGATAGGCGGCGAGGCCACGGGCGTAGCTGTCCAGTTCGGCGTCGGGCTTGCGATCGTCCTTGTGCAGTTCGGCTTCGAGCAGGTAGGCGTCGCGACGGGTTTCGTCGTCTGCGTCGGCGTCGGCCTGCAGCGCACGCAGCCGGGAGTAGGCCTCCTCGCCGCGTTCGAGTTTGTGCAGCACGGTCGCGGTGCGCAGCCGCGCCTGCGCGCGCTGCGGCCCGCCGGGTACGCTGGCGTACCAGGCCAGGGCTTCCTCGTGGCGCTCGATGAACTCGGCGATCTGGCCGAGCAGCAGGCGACGCTCCGGCGCGGGCGTGGCGGAGTCGCGCCTGAGTTCGTCGTAGACCTTCGCCACGCCGGCCTTGTCCTCGACCTGGGCCAGATAGGCCGCGCGCACGGCGTAGCTGCGGTCGTCCTGCGGGCCGCGGGCGACGATCTCGGCGGCGCGGACCTGGTCGCCCATGGTGGCGAACTCGCGGGCGACCGCCCAGGCCAGCGCCTGCGACAGATCGGGACGGGCGAGCAGCGCGTCGAGCACCTTGCGCGCCTCATCCTCCTTGCGCGCCTGACTCAACTGACTGGCGTGGAGCAGGGCCACGCCCGGTTCATCGGGGAATTTCGCGATCACCCGGGTCACGATCCGCTCGGCCAGGTCGTTGCGCTGCAACTGCTGCGCGAAATCGCCGAAGGCCAGCCAGGCGTCGAGCTGGTCGGGGATGTGATCGATGAGATGGCCGAGCAGGCGCCCGGTGCGCTGCGGGTCGCCGCTGCCGGCGTCCAGCGCCAGCAGGGCATGGCGCCAACCCTCGGTACCGCCCTCGCGCAGCAGGGCTTCGAGGCCGCGGCGGGCGGCGCTCTCCCGGCCGCGGAGCAGGTCGAGGGTGACTTCCGCACCGCGCATCGCCGGCGAAATCCCGGCGCGGGCGCGCCACAGTTTCAGCGCCGCCGCGGCCGAGTCCTCGTCCTTGGCCAGCAGCGCGATCCGGGTGGCGCGTTCGGCGATGACCGCATCGCCGTCGGCAGCGCGCGCGGCTTGGAGATACCAGCGGGCGGCCTCGTCCAGACGCCCGGCCTGCAGCGCGAATTCGCCCGCCAGCGCCGGCGAGAGCGGCCCGTCCTTCGCGGGCCGCGCCGCGGTCGCGATGCCGGCGAGCAGCGCCAGGCACAGGCCGAGGAGGGCGGCCCGGCGGCGATGGGACGAAGGTTTCCGGCACACAGGTTTTCGGGACGGGGCTGCAGGCATCGGCGGGCGGGGCCGTAAACTATGGAGTCGCGCCAGCTTACCCGAACCGCCTGAACCAACCTTCCGACCCAACCGTCCGACCCAACCTGTCCCGGCTGTCCCGGTCGTCATCCCTCCGATTCCCTGCATGTCCCATCTCGTCGCCATCGGCCTCAACCACCAGACCGCGCCGGTCGCCCTGCGCGAACGGGTGGCGTTCTCTGCCGAGGCCCTGCCCGCGACGCTGGCCGCGCTGCGCGCGCTGCCGGGGGTCGAAGAGGTGGCGCTGCTGTCGACCTGCAACCGCACCGAGATCTACGCGCTCACCGGCGGCGACGGCAACGCCCTCGCCGACTGGCTGGCGGCGCATCCGCAGGACGGCCATTCGCCGCTGCAGTTGCACGACTATCTCTATCGGCATCGCGACGAGGAGGCGGTGCGGCACCTGTTCCGGGTCGCGACCGGGCTGGATTCGCTGGTCCTCGGCGAACCCCAGATCCTCGGCCAGGTGAAACAGGCCTGGGCCGCCGCACGCGGCGCCGGCACCCTCGGCAATCGTCTCGACCGACTGTTCCAGCACGCCTTCGTCACCGCCAAGCGCGCGCGCACCGATACCCGGATCGGCGCCAACCCGGTGTCGGTGGCCTCGGCCGCGGTGCGCATGGCCGAGGAGACCTTCGCCCGGCCCGCGGACAGCACGATCCTGCTGATCGGCGCCGGCGAGACCATCGAACTGGTCGCCCTGCATCTGGTGCAGGCGAAGGCGAAGCGGCTGCTG
>JBIJAD010000347.1:0-4367 GCA_044345955.1 Lysobacteraceae bacterium | reverse complement strand
GTCTGCGGCCTGACCCTGGCCGGCTTCATGATCCACGCCGGGCGCTGCATCGCGCGCCGGCGTCGACATCTGCTGTGCGTGGTCGTCGCCGGCGTCGAATGCATGCTGATGCCCTTCGGCACCGTGCTCGGCGTATTCACCCTGATCGCGCTGCTCAAGCCGCAGATCCGGGCGCTGTTCACGGATCACTGACATGGCGGACTTCCGGATCGCGGTGCTCGCCTCCGGCGCGGGCAGCAACCTGCAGGCGCTGATCGACGCCATCGCCGACGGCGCGCTCGCCGCGGACATCGTCGGCGTGTTTTCCGACAAGGCGCGCTGTCTCGCGCTGCAGCGCGCAGGCGCGGCCGGGATCGCGACCACCGCGTTGTCGCCGAGGGACTTCGCCTCGCGCGAGGCCTTCGATGCGGCCCTGTTCGCCGCCGTGGACGCGGCGCGCCCTAACCTGATCGTCTGCGCCGGCTACATGCGGATCATTTCCGCGGCCGAGATCGCGGCCCGCCCGGGCCGCATGATCAATCTGCATCCCTCGCTGCTGCCGGCGTTCAAGGGCCTGTACACCCACCGACGGGCGCTGGAAGCCGGCGTCGCCGAGCACGGCGCCAGCGTGCACGTGGTCACCGCCGATCTCGACGACGGCCCGGTGATCGCCCGGGCGCGGGTGCCGGTGGCGGCCGGCGACGACGAGGCGGCGCTGGCGGCGCGGGTGCGCGCGGTCGAGCACCCGCTGCTGGTCGAGACCGTCGGCCTGTTGGCCGAGGGCCGGTTGCGCCTGCAGGCGGGCCGGATCTTCCTGAACGGGACGCCGCTCGCGGCCCCGCTTCAGCTCGGAGCCAACCGGCGGCTCGCATGATGCCGCCCGCCATGCGCCCGTTCCCCGCCCTTCTGCTGCTGTCCTGCTGCCTCACGCTGTCTGCGGCACCGTTGTCGGCGCAGCCCCCTCCCGCTGCGGCCACCGCCTCCGAAACGAGCGCGCGGCCGCTGCAGGCCTTCCGGGCCAGCTACGAAGCGCATTACCGCGGCAAACCTGCCGGCAGCGCCAGCCTGCATCTGGCCGGCGGCGCCACGCGCTGGCAGGTGGATCTGGACATCGCGGCCCGCGCCGGGATCGCCGGCATCCTGGGTCTGGACCTGCGCCAGACCACCGAGTTCGAAACCCTCGCCGACGGCGGGTATCGCCCGCTGACCCAGCGCACCGTGCGCAAGGGCCTGCTGCTCGGCCGCGAAACCAGCGGTCGCTACGACTGGGCCCGCGGCCAGGCGCAGTGGAAGGGCGACCTGAAGAAGCGTCACCGCGCACCGGTCGCGCTGCAGCCGGGCGACATGAGCGGCCTGCTGATCAATCTCGCGATCGTGCGCGACGCCCGTCCCGGCGCGGTTCTGCGTTATCGTTTCGTCGAAGGCGGCCGGGTCCGCGAGCACGTCTACGCGGTCGCCGAGGCCCCGGAACAGGTGGAGATCGGCGGCCTGCGCTACACCGTGCTGCGTGTGGCGCGCAGCAACGGCGGCAACGACGACACGGTGGTCTGGGTCGCGGAAGGGGTGCCGACCCCCGTCCGCATCCTGCAGCGCGAAAACGGCGAAGACGCCGTCGATCTGCGCTTGATCGAATACCGTTGACCCCCATCCTCCCCCAGTACGATCCGCCGTACGCTCCGGTCGCCGCCGCGGCCGCCCCCAAGGAAGCCTCCATGTCCGCCCGCACTCTTTCCATCGCCCGCGCCGCGCTGATCGCCGCGACCTTCGCCGTCTCCGTGCTGTCGGCCGCGCCGGCGCGCGCGCTCGAGCCGTTCGCCGCCGACTACGAGGCCCGCTACATGGGCATGTCGGCCAAGGGTCGGATGACCATCGAACCGCAGGGCTCCAACCAGTGGAAATACACCCTGCGGGTGAGCAACCAGCTCGGTCAGTTGATCCAGAGCACCGTGTTCGAGGACCGCGACGGCCATTGGCGCCCGCTCTCGGGCAGCGACTCGTCGCTGCTGCTGATCAAGAAGATCCGCCGCCAGGCGGTCTACGACTGGGGTGCCGGCGAAGCGCGCTGGAGCGGCGACGTCAAACCCGAACGCGCCGGCCCCGTGAAGTTGATCCAGGGCGACCTCGACGGCCTGCTGATGAATCTGGCGATCGTGCGCGACGTGCTCGCCGGAAAACCGCTGCGCTACCGTCTGGTCGACGAAGGCCGCGCCAAGCCGATGCAGTACACCGTCACCGGCAGCGAGACGATCCAGGTCGGCGGCAAACCGCAGCAGGCGACCCGGGTGGTGCGCACCGACGGCAACAAGCAGATGATCGCCTGGATCGTCGAAGGCCTGCCGGTGCCGGCGCGCATCCTGCAGCGCAAGGACGGCAAGGACGACATCGATCTGCGGATCGTGGCGATGCCCTGATCCGCGGCAGCATCGGATCAATCGATCCGGCGGATCTTCGCGCCCAGCGCCGAGAGCTTCTCCTCGATCCGCTCGTAGCCGCGATCGAGGTGGTAGATGCGGTCGATCACGGTCTCGCCGTCGGCCACCAGCCCGGCGAGGATCAGCGAGGCCGAGGCGCGCAGGTCGGTCGCCATCACCGGCGCGCCGCTGAGCTGCGGCAGGCCGCGCACGATCGCGGTGTGACCGTCGATGCGGATGTCGGCGCCCAGGCGCAACAGTTCCTGCACGTGCATGAAGCGGTTTTCGAAGATCGTCTCGCTGATGACGCCGACGCCGTCGGCGACGCAATTCAGGGCCATGAACTGCGCCTGCATGTCGGTCGGGAAGCCCGGATGCGGCGCGGTGCTGATGTCCACCGCCTTCGGCCGCTTGCCGTGCATGTCGAGGGTGATGCTGTCGGCGTCTTCGGTGATCTCCGCGCCGGCCTCGACCAGTTTGTCGATCACCGCATCGAGCGTGTCCGGACGCGCGGCGCGGCAGACGATGCGGCCGCCGGTCATCGCCGCGGCGACCAGGAAGGTGCCGGTCTCGATGCGGTCGGCGACGACATCGTGACGCCCGCCGTGCAGACGTTCGACCCCGTGCACCGTGATCCGGTTGCTGCCGGCGCCCTCGATCTTCGCGCCCATCGCGATCAGGCAGTCGGCCAGATCGACGATCTCCGGCTCCATCGCCGCGTTCTCCAGCACGCTGGTGCCTTCGGCGAGGGTTGCGGCCATCAGCACGTTCTCGGTCGCGCCGACGCTGACCATGTCGAACACCACGCGACCGCCCTTCAGCCGCTCGGCCTTCGCCTTGATGAAGCCATGCTCGACGCCGACCTCGGCGCCCAGCGCCTGCATGCCCTTGATGTGCTGATCGACCGGGCGCGAACCGATCGCGCAGCCGCCGGGCAGCGAGACTTCGGCGGCGCCGTAGCGCGCCAGCAGCGGGCCGAGCACCAGCACCGAGGCGCGCATGGTCTTGACCAGTTCGTAGGGCGCGACGTGGCTGCGCACGCTGCGCGCATCGACCCGGACGATGCCGGCCTCGCGGTCGTGCTCGACCGCGGCACCCAGTTCGCGCAGCAGCTTGATCGTGGTGACCACATCGTGCAGATGCGGCACGTTGCCGATCTCCACCGGACCGTCGCCGAGCAGGGTCGCGCACAGGATCGGCAGGACCGCGTTCTTGGCGCCGGAAATGCGGACTTCGCCCGCGAGCGGGGCGCCACCGGTGACGACGATTTTCTGCATGGCAATTCCGAATGAGGGAGCGCGATGTAGGAGCGGCTTCGGCCGCGAAGGAACGGAGGATGCGACGGTCGCGGGCGGCCCCGCGCCTGCGGCTTCAGCCGGCTTCTTCAGGGGTCAGGGTCTTGAGCGCGAGGGCATGGATCGCGCCGCCCATCAGGTCGCCGAGGGTGGCGTAGACCATCCGGTGCCGGGCCAGGGGCAGCTTGCCGGCGAAATCCGGGCTGATCACCAGCGCCTCGAAATGCACACCGTCGTCGCCCTGGACATGGGCTCGGGCGCCGGGCAGGCCCTGTTCGATCAACTGGCGGATGGTGTCTGGGGTCATGGGCATGGGGTCAAGGGAGAGTCCTGGCACGGCGGCCGCATTCATCGGCCGTCCGGGCAATCCTGAATGGGGGTGCGTAGAATTGGCCGCCTAGCGTAACGGAAACCCGCCGGCTCCCCAATGGCGAATGCCTCCTCTCCCCATGTCCCCGCCTCCGCCGGCCCCGCCGGCGACGACACCCTGGCCGCCAGCGGCCGGCGGGTGTTCGAGATCGAGCGCGAGGGCCTGGCCGCGGTGGCGGCGCGGATCGACGGCGCCTTCAGCGCCGCCTGCCGGAAGATCCTCGCCGGCAGTGGCCGGGTGGTGTGCATGGGCATGGGCAAGTCCGGGCACGTGGCGCGCAAGATCGCGGCCACCCTCGCCTCCACCGGCACC
>JBIJAD010000346.1:0-4378 GCA_044345955.1 Lysobacteraceae bacterium | reverse complement strand
CGAATCGTCGGCGACCCCCGCCATCAACTGCGCGTCGCCGTCCTCCCAGTCCCAGGTGCGGATCGATTCGACCAGCGGGAACAGTTCGGCGTACAGCGCCAGCGGATCGGGCTTGCCGCCGATGTCGATGCCGTGGCCGCGGAAGTAGTGGGTCGCGAAGGTCGCGTCGCGCAGACGGCGGGGGATCGACTTGCTGCACTCTTTCATGAGGGGGTCGCCAGGGACGATGGGGGGAGCTCGGAACGCGAGGCTTCGATCGCCGCGATCCGTGCGATGTACCGCGCGCCGGTGGCGCGGTAGCTCAAGTGCCGCTGCACGTCGCGGCGCGCGCGCGCGCCGATCGCGCGGCCCGCGGCGGGGTCGGCGGCGAGCCGTGCCATCGATGCGGCCGCAGCCGCGACATCGGGCTCGGCCCAGGACTGGCCCTGCCAGTGCGGGTACTCGCCGTCTTCCAGCGGCCGCATCCGGAATGGCACCGGCAGCGAGTTCTCGGCGGTCATGAAGGTCATGTTGCCGGAGTGGCCGGTCGCGATCACGGGCTTGCCGAGGAACATCGCCTCGGCCATGCCGCGGCCGTAGCCCTCGGCGCGGTGCAGCGAAACGAACGCGTCGCAACAGCGCACGAGGTTCTTGATCTCGTCGTCGGTCATCGTCCGCTCCAGGACCGTGACCCGGCCGCGCAGCCCGGGATACGCCGCGAGCGCCTGATGCAGGTTGTCCTGCCCGCCGGGATGGGTCTTCACCGCGAGATGCACGTTCGAATACGGCGCCTGCGCCACGACCTGCGCGAACGCTTCCAGCACCGCGCCCGGGTTCTTTCGACTGGAGTAGGAGCGGAAATCGTAGAAGAACAGGAATGCGTAGGCGTCCTCGGGGATGCCGAAGAACCGGCGCGAGCGGAAATCGTCGAGCAGCACCTCGGTCGCCAGCGGCATGGCGACGACCGGGATGCGCAGATCGCGCGCGAGCGCGTCGGCGATGTAGTCCGAGGGCGCCCAGGCCTCGTCGAAGCGCTCGAGCTGGCGCACCCATTCCGGTGGGAAGCGCGGCAGTTCCCACGCCGGGTAGATGATGTTGTAGGCATCGTCCGGCAGGCGGCCGCCCAGGGTCGCCAGCGCCAGCTCCACCTCGTCGGCGTTGATGTGGAAGATGTTGATCGCGCCGAGGGCATCGCTCACCTCCGGCACGAGGTCGAGCGTGCCGGCCTCGACCGGGTCGTTCATGCCGTACAGGTCGACGAGCGCGGGGCGCTTGGCGACCGCGCGGAAGGCGCGGAAGGTGCAGCGGACGTGCTCGCCCATGCCGATCGGGGCATGCGGGTGTCCGATGAGCGCGATCTTCGTGGTCATCGGTCAGCTCCCGAGCGCGTAGCTGGCGCGACGCAGCAGCGACGCGGCGTCGAGCGCGTCGCGGTGCGCTTCCAGGAAGGCGTGGCCGAAGCGGCGGTCGGGTTCGAGGTACGCGCCTTCGGCCCACTCGTTCCACGCGTTGATGAACAGCAGACGCTCCTCGCCGGTGTGCTCGTCGCGCGTGCGTTCCACCGCATGCTCCATCCATGCGCGGAACGCGCCCGGGGAACTGTGTTCGAACACGTAGCTGTGATCCTGGCGGCGTGCGGTGTTGTCCCAGCCCGGCATGATGCCCATGTAGCGCTTGTACGGCGGCGCGCGACGCACCGCGTAGCGGGTGGCGATGTCGCGGAAATCCGCCACCCGGCCCACGAATTCGGGGTTGAGCAGCGGCGTCGGCGCGTCATAGGTCTCGGCCATGCCGTGCGGCGGAAATTCCACCGCCGCGTCGCAGCCGAAGCGCGCCGGTTCGATGCCCTTGTCGATCATGTCGAACGATTCGACGTGCGCGAGATGGATTTCGCCCACGCCCGCCTTGCGGCACTCCTCGCGCCAGCGCGCCGCGGTGGCGGCGAAGTCGGGGAACTGGCTCGCGCGGTAGATCAGCATCAGCGGGCGGCCGTCCACGCGCAGATAGTTCGGGCGCCTGAAGTGGCGGATCAGATCGTGGACGACGGCGATGTCGTCCTCGGGCGAATGCGCCTGCGCCATCAGCACGTCCTGGTCCTGGCCGTCCCAGCGCCGGCTCCAGTTCTCGTTCGCCCAGCACAGACAGAACGGGAAGTCGATCTCGGGGTCGGCCATGTACTGCTCGATCGGGTGCTCGAGCAGGCGGCGGCCCGCGAACCAGTAGTAGTAGAAGCAGAACGCGCCCAGCCCGTAGCGCTTGGCCAGGTCGGCCTGCTGGCGCATGACCGCGGGGACGCGCAGATCGTAGTAACCCAGGTCGGCGGGCACGCGTGGTTGGTCGTGGCCGACGAAGTTCGGGCGGGCGCGGGTCACGTTGGTCCACTCGGTGAAACCGCGGCCCCACCACAGATCGTTCTCGGGAATCGGGTGGAACTGCGGCAGGTAGAACGCGATCGTGCGCACGCGGGTGTTGCGCTCGAGCCAGTCCTGCCAGCGCCCGAAGAAGCTTTCGAGGTTGCGCGCGATGCAGGCGAGCTTGTAGTCGGAGGGCAGGGCGTCCGAGGTCCGGCTGAGGTGGTGCACCACTTCGGCCGAGCCGCAGTACATCACCTTGCGGCCCTGTTCGCGCATGCGCAGACAGAGGTCGGAGTCCTCGCAATAGGCCGGCGCGTAGCGCTCGTCGAATCCGCCCAGCGCCTCGAAGTCGGCGCGCGCCACCATCAGGCAGGCGCCGCTGCAGTAGTCGACTTCGCGGTCGTAGGCGAAGCGCGGCAGCGAGGGGTCGTCGTTCAGGCCGATCATGCGCGCGGTGCCGTCGGGCGCGAAGCGTGCGCCGGCTTCCTGCAGGTGACCGCTCGGGAACACGATCCGCGGCCCCACCGCACCGACCGCCGGGTCGGTGAACAGCGCGATCATGCGGTCGAGCCAGTCGCCGGTGACCTGCACGTCGTTGTTGAGGAACACCAGATATCGGCCGCGCGCCTCGCGCGCGGCGGTGTTGCAGTTGCGCAGGAAGCCGAGGTTGCGCGGCTGGGTGACGATGCGCAGATGCTGGACCAGCGGCAGTACGCGCGCGGTATCGTCCGGCGAAGCGTCGTCCGCGACCAGTACTTCGAAGCGGGTGCGCAGCCGCGTGGCGGTGGCGGCGATCGACGCGAGGCATTCCAGGGTCAGGGCGAGATTGCCGTAGGCCGGAACCAGCAGCGTGACCTCGGGCTGTTCGGGCGGTGCCGGCAGGCGGATGCGCTTGGCCACCTCGACCGGATCCTTGCCGGCGAAGTCGATCATGGCGCGCGGCGCGGTCGCGATCGCCTCGCGACGCGCGGCCTCATGGGTCCGGATGCGATCGCGCAGCGGCGCATAGTCGGCCCATTCGCGACGACCATCCGCTCGCCACGGCGGGACGTCGGCGACCAGCGCGGACGCGGGCGCCGATGCGGACGCCGATGCGGGCTCCGCTGCAGGTGCGGTGGCCGCCGGCACCGGCACCGGCATCGGCGGCAGCGACATCGCCGCCATGCCGTTGCGGTGCGCATTCCAGCGTCGATAGGCGTTGGTATTGCGGAACACGACGGGGAAGCGCAGGAACAGCCATTCCTTCGCGGCCAGCTTGGTGTCCATCGACACCGGCACCGCGGCGTAGCTCGCCTTCGCGAGCGTGCCTGCGGCGGAGCGCAGCGCAAGGGAGAGGGACCGACGGGGGCTCGGAGGGGAGGTCATGGCGTGCCGCGGATGTCCTTGGGGGAGAGGGGGCCTGGGCGCATGCCGGGCGTGTACGGGGGTACCTGCCGGCGATCCGTCGCACCGGCGTATCCGCCGCGATCACAGGACATCGGCGAACCCGCGGCGCGCACGCTGGAAGAAGGCGTATCCCGCCCACGCGAAACCGAGCGCGCACAGGGTGTAGATCCCGAGCGTGCTCCAGTCCGGGAGCGTGCCGATCACGAGGACTTTGCGCGCCTCGGTGATCAGTGCGGTCATCGGGTTGAGGAAGAACAGGCCGCGGAAGGCCTCCGGAATGGCCTCCACCGGATAGAACAGCGGGGACAGGAACATCAGCATCATCACCAGATGGCCGATGAGCTGGCCGATGTCGCGCAGGTACACGCCGAGCGCCGACACCAGCCACAGCGCGCCCAGCAGCACCAGACAGAGCGGGATCGCCACCGCCGGCAGCAGCACCGCGGTCCAGGGGATGGTTCCGCGCACGGCGAGCGTCGCCAGCAGCAGCACCGCGAGGTTGATCGCGCCCTGGCACAGCGCCGCGCCCAGCACCGACCACGCCTGCAGGTGCAGGGGGAAGACGACCTTCTTCACCAGGTTGGGCGTGGACAGCACCAGGCCGGCGGCGCGCCCCATGCATTCGGCGAACACGTTGAACACGAGCAGGCCCGCGAACA
>JBIJAD010000345.1:0-4384 GCA_044345955.1 Lysobacteraceae bacterium | reverse complement strand
CTTCACCGACAAACGCTTCCTGCTGCTGTTCCTGATCACCCTGCCGGTGATCGGCCTGCTCGAGCGTCACGGCCTGAAGGAACACGCGCAGGACACGATCGCGCGACTGCGCGGTGCGACCGTCGGACGGCTCCTGACCGTGTACCTGCTGATCCGTCAGGTCGCTGCCGCGATCGGTCTGACCAGCCTCGGCGGGCACCCGCAGGCGGTCCGGCCGCTGCTCGCGCCGATGGCCGAGGGGGCGGCGCAGACGGTGCGCCCGGAGCTGTCCGATGCCGAACGCGAGAAGATCCGCGCGATGTGCGCGGCGACCGACAATGTCGGTCTGTTCTTCGGCGAGGACATCTTCATCGCCTTCGGCGCGGTGCTGTTGATGCAGGCGGTCTACGCCGACCACGGCATCGCGCTGGAACCGCTGCACATCGCGCTGTGGGGCATTCCCACCGCGATCTGCGCCTTCGTCATCCATGCCTGGCGCATCCGCCGCTTCGAACGCCGCCTGCTGACGCCGTCGCCGGCATCGGGCACGGGAGACGCGGCATGATCGGTCTGACCGCGGTGTACTGGCTGCTCGGCGCCTATTTCGCGGCGCTGGCCTGGCGCGGCTGGCGCGACGCCGGCAATCCGCGCCGGCTGACCACCGGTCTGTTCTGGGCGCTGCTGGCGCTGCTGCTGTTCGCGGCCGACCGCATGCCGGTGCGGCTGGTCGGTGTGTGCGTGGTCGCGCTGGTGCTGATCGCCGGCTTCGGCGGCCTGCGCATGGGCCGCTACGCAGAAAGCGGCGCCGACGAGAAGCGCGCCGAAGCCGCACGCCTGCGCCATCGGCTGTTCTGGCCGGCGCTGCTGATCCCGGCGATCACGCTCGCCTTGACCGTCGGCCTGAAGGACTTCCGGATCGGCGGGCAACCGCTGTTCGACAGCGCCAATACGCTCACGCTCAGCGCATTGGCCGTCGCCTGCGTCGTCGCGCTCGCCCTCGCCTGTGCGCTGGTGCGGCAATCGCCGTGGAGCGCGGTCGAACAGTCGCGACGGCTGATCGATGCGATCGGCTGGGCCGCGCTGCTGCCGCTGCTGCTGGCCACCCTCGGCAGCGTGTTCGACGCCGCCGGCGTCGGCCAGGCCGTCGCCGGTCTGGTGCGGATGGCGATTCCGGTCGAGAACGCCTTCCTGGTGGTCGTCGCCTACGCCGTGGGCATGGCGGTGTTCACGATCATCATGGGCAACGCCTTCGCCGCGTTCCCGGTGATGACCGCCGGCATCGGTCTGCCGCTGCTGGTGCAGTTGCACGGCGCCGATGCGGCGTCGCTGGCGGCGATCGGCATGCTCTCGGGCTATTGCGGCACGCTGATGACGCCGATGGCGGCCAATTTCAATCTGGTGCCGGCCGCGTTGCTGGAACTGAAAGATCCCTACGGCGTGATTCGCGCACAGTGGAAAACCGGCGCGCTGCTGCTGGGCTGCAATATCCTGCTGATGTATTTCATCGTGTTCCGCTGAGGCCGACATGGCGAAGACCCGTACCGTGCTGCTGACCGGCTTCGATCCTTTCGGCGGTGCCGACGCGAATCCCAGTTGGCTGACCGTGGAGCGGTTGCACGGCGAAACGATCGCCGGGCACCGCATCGAGAGCGTGCAGTTGCCGACCGCGTTCGCGCACGCCCCGCGGGTTCTGCGTGCGGCGATCCGCCGGCATCGTCCGGCGCTGGTGCTGTGCGTGGGCCTGGCCGGCGGCCGCGCGACGCTGTCGCTGGAACGGGTCGCGATCAACGTGATCGATGCGCGCATTCCCGACAACGACGGCGCGCAGCCGGTCGATGCGCCGGTCGTGCGCGGTGGGCCAGCCGCGTATTTCTCGGCCCTGCCGATCAAGGCGATGCGCGCGGCGCTGGAGACGGCCGGCGTCGGCGCCGAGATTTCGCAGAGCGCGGGCACTTTCGTCTGCAATCAGGTGTTCTACGCGCTGATGCACACGCTGGCGCGGACGCCCGCACCGCGACCGCGTGGGGGCTTCGTGCACGTCCCCTTCATTCCGGAACAGACGAGCGGCCTTTCGGGCATCGCCGCGATGCCGCTGGAGACGATGGTCGCGGGGCTGCGGATCGCGATCGAGACGGCCCTGCGCACGAAGCGCGATGCCCGCCTCGTCGGCGGAGCGACGCATTGACGGCGACGCGATGACTCAGCCTGCCGCGAACCACTCCGGATAGTTCCGCCAACGCCCCACCGAGCGCGGGTGCACCGGTTGCCGGACCTGCCAACGGCTGAGGGTCTGCACGGTCCGGCCGCTGTCGTGGAAGCGCAGGCAGCGGTCGTCCCAGGGCAGGCCGGCGAAGCCGACCAGATCGCGGATCCGCGCTTCGGTGTCGGTCACCACGGCTTCATAGGCGAACTCCAGGATCGGCAGCGGCGCCAGCATCTGCCAGTGGCGCATCAGCCGCTCCTGCTCGGCGATCACGAAGCGGATGTCGTCCAGATCGGTGGCATAGGCGGCCGAGGGCGCGAAGCTTTCGCTGTAGACCGACAGCGCGATGTCGCGCGGGTCGCGTCGGCACCAGACCACCCGAGCGTCGGCGAAGAGCATCGCGATCAGACCGACATGCAGGAAGTTGTAGGGCTGCTTGTCGATGAGGCGCGCGGCATCGGCGGAAGCGCCACGGGCCGCGATCGCCAGATACTCGCGCGCCCGCTGCTGCAGCCAGTCGCCGGCGAGCCGCGCCGCGTCCTGCGGCCAGCGCAGACCGGTGGCGGGTGCCACGTCGTCGGCGATGACGACGATGGCGGTCAGCTCGCCGCAGCCGTGGCCCTGCGGGTGCGCGGCGAGGATCTGTTCGACCAGCGTGGTCCCGCTGCGCGGCATACCGACCACGAACAACGGTCGCGGATCGGGCAAGGCATGCGCGCGCAGCGCAGCCAGCGTGTCGGGCGTGAAGGCGGCGATGAGCGCATCGACCTGCGCGGAGAAGGTGGCGCGATCGAAACCGCCGTCGAGCGCCCGACGCAGGCGATTGGCTTCGCGCCAGTGCCGCGCCGCCGCCGGGTAATCGCCGAGCGCGTCGCGTCGTTTGCCGAGCACATGATGCAGGAAGGCGCGCTGCTGCTCGGGCAGCGACGGCGCATCGGCCATCGCTTCGGCACGGGTCACCGACTCCTGCGGCGCCGCGGCGCGGTCGAGCGCGATCGCCGAACCCAGCGGATCGGCCCAGTCCGGACGCAGCGCCTGCGCGCGCGCATAGGCCGCACGCGCCGCGTCGGCATCGCCAAGATCTTCCTGCACCCAACCCAGATCCTGCCACAGCAGGGCTTCGTCCGGGAATCGCTGCAGCGCCGTCTCCAGCAGCGCCAGCGCGTCCGCAGGCGCGCCCAGCCGCCGCCGGCACTGCGAAAGTCGCAGGCACAGGCCGGCGTCGGCGGCCTGCGGCGACGGCGTCAGCCGTTCGAACAGCGCCAGCGCCTCGGCGTGATGCTCCAGCGCGTATTCGGTCTCGGCCAGCGCGCGCAGGATCTGCGGGTGTTCCGGTGCCAGCGCATGCGCGCGGCGCAGCGCCGGCAGCGCTTCGGCGTCGCGGCGCGCACCGTACAGGCTCATCCCGAGCAGATACCAGGCATCGACGAAGTCAGGGCGCAGTGCGGTGGCGCGGCCGAGAGCCGCGATCGCCTCCTCGATCAGGCCGCCGGAGGCCAGCACTTGACCGAGTTCGAGCTGCAGTTCGGGCGCGTCGGGCGCCAGCGCGACCGCGCGCCGCATCGCCTGCAGCGCCAATTCCGGCTGACCGGTGGCCTGCGCCCAAGCCGCCTGCGCACGCTGCACCGCGGCCTCGCCCGGATGTTCGCGCAGCAGCCTGTCGAGGGCCTGCGCGGCCTCCAGCGGCTGGCCACGGCGCATGCATTCGTAGAAGCGCTGCAGGGACGACGCCGGCTCGCTCATGCGCATCGTCCCACGCCACGCGCCATCAGCGCGTCCCGACCTTGATCACGCGGGTGCCGGCGATCAGATCGTGACCGCAGCGGCGATCCTGGATGAGCGCCGCGGCCAGACGCTCGCCCAGATCGGCGAGTTGACCTTGAGCGCCGGCATCGATCAGCGGCGCTTCCGGCGCCGAGTAGGGATTGCGATCTTCCATCTTGAGCTCCGGTCGGGGCGGGCACCGCGTCAGGTGCGCGGCAGGGTCACGCCGGTCTGGCCCTGGTACTTGCCGCCGCGGTCGCGGTACGAAGTCTCGCAGACTTCGTCGGACTGGAAGAACAGCATCTGGGCCACGCCCTCGTTGGCGTAGATCCGCGCCGGCAGCGGCGTGGTGTTGCTGAATTCGAGGGTGACGTGGCCTTCCCACTCCGGCTCCAGCGGGGTCACGTTGACGATGATGCCGCAGCGGGCGTAGGTGCT
>JBIJAD010000343.1:0-4404 GCA_044345955.1 Lysobacteraceae bacterium | reverse complement strand
GAGGGCGTGACCTACGCGCACAAACTCGACAAACACGAGGCGAAGCTGGACTGGACGCAGCCGGCGACCGCCCTGGCGAACAAGGTCCGCGCCTTCGACCCGTGGCCGGTGGCCGAGGCGATGCTGGCCGGCGAACGCGTGCGCATCCACGGCGCCATTGCACTCGATCTCGCGCACGAACGCACGCCGGGCAGCGTGATCGCCGCGGGCCGCGAGGGTATCGACATCGCCTGCGGCGAAGGCGCGCTGCGCATCCGCAGCCTGCAGCGCGAAGGCGGCAAGGCGATCACCGCGGCGGACTATCTCAATGCGCGGCGGGATCTGCTGTGAGCGCCCAGATGTCCGTTGCGGAAGCCCCCTCCATGCCCGTGCCTCTGTGGGAGCGACGCAAGTCGCGACGCATCACGGCAGCGCGCTCCGAAGCCTGTCGCGACTTGCGTCGCTCCCACTGCAGCGGCGAGTCTTGCCGATGACGACCGCGCACACCGGCACCGCCCCCCGCATCGCCGCCGCGCGCGTGCTCGACGCGGTGCTCCATCGCGGGCGTTCGCTGAAGGGCGAATTCGCGAACGCGCTGCCGAAGCTCGAAGATCCGCGCGACCGCGCCCTGGTCGAAGCGATCTGCTTCGCCGCGCTGCGCGAGCGCGCGCGCTACGCCACCGCACTGGACGCCTGGGTCGCGAAACCGCTGGGCAAGCGCGACGACCCGCTGCGCGCGCTGCTGTACGTCGGTTTCGCGCAGATCGATGCGCTGACCCTGCCGGCGCATGCCGCGGTCGATGCGACCGTCGAGGCCGCGCGCGCGCTCGGTCGCGCGCATCAGGCCGGGATGGTCAACGCGCTGCTGCGGCGCGCACTGCGCGAGGGGCTGCCGGCGGCCGATCCGGCCGCGTGCTGGCCGGACTGGCTGCTGGCGGAAGTGCGCCGCGACTGGCCGCAGCACGCGGAGGCGATCCTCGCCGCGAGCGCGGCGCCCGCGCCGCTGTGGCTGCGGGTGAACCGGTCGCGGATCGCGCGCGACGCCTATCTGCAGCGTCTGCAGGACGCCGGCATCGCCGCCGAGGCGCATCCGACCCTGCCCGACGCACTGCGTCTGGACGACTCGCGCGCGGTGGCTGATCTGCCCGGTTTCGCCGAGGGTCTGGTCTCGGTGCAGGACGCCTCGGCGCAGGCGGTGGCCGACGCGCTGGCGCCCGCGCCCGGCGCGCGCGTGCTCGATGCCTGCGCCGCGCCCGGCGGCAAGGCCGCGCATCTGCTCGAACGCGAACCGACGCTGCGGCTCACCGCGCTGGAGGTCGATCCGCGCCGCCTGCGCCGCACCGCCGACACCCTGCAGCGGGTCGGCGTCGAAGCCGCGGTCGTGCTCAAGGCCGTCGATGCGACCCAGCTCGCCGCGTGGTGGGATGGCACGCCGTTCGACGCGGTCCTGATCGACGCGCCCTGCTCGGCCACCGGCATCGTGCGCCGGCAGCCGGACATCCTGCTGCATCGCAAGCCGGCCGACATCGACGCGCTGGTCTCCACCCAGGCCTGGCTGCTCGACGCGCTCTGGCCGGTGCTCGCCCCCGGCGGCACCCTGGTCTACGCCACCTGCTCGATCCTCGTCCGCGAGAACGCGGCGCAGGTCGAGGCCTTCCTCGCCCGCACCGCGGACGCGATCGCCGAACCGCTGCCCGAGACCTTCGGTCATCCGGCCGGCCCCGGCCGTCAGCGCCTACCGGGCGAGGACGGCATGGACGGGTTCTTCTACGCCCGAGTGCGCAAGCGCAGTCCTTGAGCGGGGTTCGGACCCTGAGGTATCCCTACGTTTTTTGCACGAAATCTCGTGGAACATGCACTCGCCATGCCATCCGTCAGCCGGCGAGGGTTTTGATCTTGATCTACCGGGGCCCCTGGTTGCGGCGGGATTCGCGGATCAGGCCCGCAGGGCGCGCGACAGGAAGTCGCGCGTTTTTCGACAGTACAAGGATGTACTGTCGAAAAACCCCGCGAATCACGCGGACCCGGCGCGTAGCGCCGGGCGCAACCGACGGGGTGTGCTTTCTTTTGGTTATCTTTTCTTTTCACAAGAAAAGAAAAGTAACTCGCTCGCGGCAGCGAGCGAAACCAAGGGCCGAGAGGAAAGCCTCAACGATCGCTGCAGTTGAATCGATCAACAGCAGATCCCTCGCCGATGGCTCGGGATGACAGAAGACTGTCGAATCGCCCTAAATCATTGAACCACTAAAGAAAAATGCGGGGAGAGCTCCGGTTCGGCCCCCTCCCCGATCGATCCGCAGTCGCGGCCGACGCCGCGCCTCCGTATCATTCGGCCATGTTCAAGACACGCGCCTCCCGCGACGCCTGGCTGCTCGCCATCGTCGCCCTCCTCGTGCTCGGATCCGGTCTGGGTCTGCGCGACCCCTGGCCCTCGGACGAGCCGCGCTTCGCGCTGGTCGCCAAGCAGATGGTCGAAAGCGGCAACTGGCTGTTCCCGCATCGCGGGATCGAGCTGTATTCGGACAAGCCGCCGATGCTGATGTGGTGGCAGGCCACGTTCTACACGATCTTCGGCGAATGGCGCATCGCCTTCCTGCTGCCCTCGCTGATCGCCGCGCTGGGCACGCTGTGGTGCGTGTACGACCTCGGTCGCCGGCTGTGGACCCGCCAGGTCGGGCTGTACGCGGCCTGGGCGCTGCTGTTCGCCGTGCACTTCACCTATCAGATGAAGCGCGCGCAGATCGATCCGCTGGTGATCTTCTGGATCACCCTCGCCAACTACGGCCTGATCCGCCATCTGCTGTGCGGCCCGAACTGGAAGCTGTGGTGGCTGGGCTGGTTCGCGGCGGGCCTGGGCACGATCACGAAGGGCGTCGGCGCGCTGGCGCTGCTGATGGTGCTGCCCGCGGTCTTCGCCGCGTGGCGCGGCTGGCCGGGCGTGCGCCTGCACGCGCGCGACTGGCGCTTCTGGGTCGCGCCGCTGATGTTCCTGCTCGCGGTCTGCCTGTGGCTGGTGCCGATGGTGACCACCGCGCTGGCGCAGAATTCGGCCGAATACCGCGCCTACATGCACGACATCCTGTTCCGGCAGACCGCGGGCCGCTACGCGAAATCCTGGGATCATCCGCAACCGTGGTGGTACCACTTCGGCGTGATGGCCTCGATGTGGCTGCCGGCGATGTTCGCGCTGCCGTGGGCGATCCCGGCGTGGCGGCGGCGGCTGAAACGGCGCGATCCGCGCTATCTGCTGCCGCTGGCCTGGTGGGCGCTGATCATCCTGTTCTTCTCGATCCCCAGCGGCAAGCGCGACGTGTAAATCCTGCCGGCGCTGCCGATGGCCTGTCTGGCGCTGGCGCCGCTGCTGCCGGGCATCGTGCGCAAGCTGTGGGCGCAGCGGATGGCGTTCGGGTTCACGTTCGCGCTGGCGACGATCGCTTTCGGCGCCGGTCTGGCGATGTGGTTCGGCGCGCCGAAGTTCGAAGCCAAACTGATCGCCGAACGCGGCTTCACCGACGGCGGCCACGCCGCGGCCGGGCTGCTGATGGCGATCGGCGGCTGGGGCCTCGCCGCGCTGGCCTGGCACCGCATCCGCCGCGGCGTCGCCGGCCTGCTGTGGACGCTGGGCGGGACCTGGGTGCTGTTCAGCCTGCTCGGCTATCCGCTGCTCAACGATTCCACTTCCGCGCGCGGGTTGATGACACGGGTCGGCGAGCGCATCGGCCCCGACGCCGAACTCGGTCTGGTGGCGTGGAAGGAACAGAATCTGCTGATGGCCGACCGCCCGGCGACCACCTTCGGTTTCGTGATGCTGTGGCCGGAACAACTGGCGCACGGCATGCGCTGGCAGGCCGAAGCGCCCGAGCGGCGCTGGCTGCTGGTGCAGGAGCCGGCGCTGTCGCAGTGCGTGGACCGCGGCGCGGCGGAATTCGCCGGCATCGCCAATCGCCGGCGCTGGTGGCTGGTGCCGGCCGCCGCCGCCGATCCGACCTGCGTCCCGCAGGGCGTGCAGACCCAGAACGAGGCCGACGATCAGGACGATTGAATGCGCCGGCGCGCAGGATGCGCGGCCTTGGTGCGGGATCACGGATGGACATGCGCGGATCGAAACCCCGCCATAGGGTGCCCCTCGGCCTGAGGTCTCCCAACGTTGTCCTTAAGTGGTTCAATGACTTAAGCCGATTCGACCATCTTCTGTCATCCCGAGCCATCGGCGAGGGACCTGCTTTTGCTCGATTCGACAGCGGCGATCGTCGAGGCTTTCCTCTCGGCCCTTGGTTTCGCTCGCTGCCGCGAGCGAGTTACTTTTCTTTGCTTGTGCAAAGAATAAGGTAACCAAAAGAAAGCATTTCCGGCCCATGCGTGCAGCGCATGGGCGCTCGGGCCTGCGCGCGGCAGTGCCGCGCAAGCGCACGCCCTCGCCCCCGT
>JBIJAD010000342.1:0-4413 GCA_044345955.1 Lysobacteraceae bacterium | reverse complement strand
ATCAGCAGGACCTCGGCTTCGCGATCGGGCAGATGCGCATCCGTCGCGTAGACCAGTTCGCCCATGGCGATCCCGTGCGCGCCTTCGGCCATGCCGCTCGCGCGTTCGTGCGCCTCGCGCACGTCGATCAGCAGCGCGCCGCGGCGCTGGCGGTCGCGGGCGTCGGCTGGGGCGAGTTCGGCGATGCTCATGGCGTCGATCTCATCCCGGGCGCGATGAAGGATCACGATGTTCGGATGGACGCATCGTCATCTCAATACACCAGCACATCGACCGTCGCTCCGGCATCGAGCGTCAGTTCGCCTTCCGGCAGCACGATCAGCGCATCGCTGTCGGCTGCCGCGCGCATGCGATGCGAGCCGTCGGCGGGATTGGGCTCGACCCACAGCACGCCGTCCGCGTCGCAGGACAGTCGGCCGCGCAGGAATTCCAGGCGTTCGTGGGTCTTGCGCCAGCCACTGTGCAGACGGGCGCGAAGCTGCGGGCGCGGTTCGCTGCGCCCCTGCAGGCCGTCGAGCAGTCTGCGGCCGAGGGTGAGGAAGGTCGCCAGTACCGACACCGGGTTGCCCGGCAGACACAGGAACAAGGCCTCGCCCAGCGGCTTGCGGCTGCCGCTCGGGTATTCGCCGGCCTCCAGCGCATCGTCCGGCGCCTCGGGGCGCGATTCGGCGAAGAGCAGCGGCATGCCCGGTTTCATCCGGACCTTCCAGAAATGCACCCGACCCTCGCGCTGGAGCAGCGCAGGCAGATGATCCTTGTCGCCCGCGGACACGCCGCCGCAGGTGATCACCACATCAAAGGCATGACCGGCGTGGCGCAGCGCGGTGAGGATCGCTTCGGGGTCGTCGGGCAGCCGCGGCCAGGCCACCGGTGCGATGCCCTCGGCGCGCAGCAGACCCATCAGCAGTTCGCGGTTGCTGTCGTACAGCTCGCCCGGACGCAGCGGCAGACCGGGTTCGATCAGTTCGTCGCCGGTGGTGAACACCGCGACCGTCGGTCGCCGCGTCACCTCCAGGCGATCAAGGCCCTGCCCCGCGGCCAGCGCGATCCGCGCCGGGGTCAGCACCTGCCCCGCGGGCAGCAGCGCATCGCCGCCGCGCACGTCCTCGCCGGCGCGGCGCACGTGCTGGCCTCGTTTAACCGACTGCATCGGCGCCTGCAGCGGAAACACGCGATCGCCTTCGACGCGCGCGTTCTCGCGGATCAGGATGGTGTCCGCACCGGCCGGCAGCGGCGCACCGGTGGTGATGCGCACGCATTCGCCGGCGCCGATGCGCAGATCGCGGCTGCGGCCGGCGAACTGTTCGCCGACCAGACGCAGGCCGTCGCCGGCGAAGCGCTCCAGATCGCCATGACGCAGCGCATAGCCGTCCATTGCGGAATTGTCGAAACCGGGTTGATCGATCGTCGCCGCCAGCGCGGACGCCAGTACCCGGCCATGCGCTGCGGACAGCGCGACCCGCTCGGTCGGCAGCCGGCGCGCCTCGGCGACGCCCGCGACGATCATGCGGGCCTCCTCGAAGCCGATGCGGGTAGGAAAGCTCATGTCATGGCATCCGGAAGATCGATGCCGGCGGCGCGCAGGTCCTCCGGCGTGTTGAGATTACCGAAGCGCAGGCCGGCGAACGACACCGCATGCAGATCGAGGCGTTGCCGCAGCCGGTGCACCGCGCCCTCGCCCGCGTCCAGCGCCGCCGCGCAGGCCGCGCCGAGCGCTTCGCGGCGCCACAGCGCGACCAACGGCTGTGGGCCGTCGTCGTCCTCGGCGAATGCGCCGTCGCCGCCGCGCTGCGTCACCAGGGTGCGCAGCAGACAGTCGTTCACGCCGATCACATCCACCGGCAACGTGAACAGCCACGGCGTCGCGCAGGCCGCGGCCAGCGCCTCCAGCGCCGCGAGCGGACCGAGCCCCGGCCGGCGGTCGGGCACCGCATCGAGGCCGTGTTCGCGATAGCGCTCGAGCGCACGATGGGCCGACACCAGGACGGGCCCATGTTCGCCGGGAAAGCGCCGCGCCCAGCGCAGCACCTGCGGCACGCCGTCTCGCACCAGCCAGGCCTTGTCGACCCCGTCCAGCCGCGTCGCGCGGCCGCCGGCGATCAGGCCGAGGCTGATGTCGGCAGGCTCGATCGGCGACGACATCTTGGCGGCTGACATGTCCGCGGCTCCGGAAAGGGGGTAGCGGAGCTGCGCTCCGCGCTACTTGTTCCGTTTGATGTGCCGGATCATCCGCTGCCGCTTCTTGAGCTGGCCTTCGGTCAGCACGTTTTTCTTGTCCTTGTAGGGGTTCTCGCCCTCGCGGAACACGAAACGCACCGGAGTACCGACCAGTTTGAAGCGTTTGCGGAAGAAGTTCTCGAGGTAGCGCCGATAGCTGTCCGGCAGATTGCGCAGGCGCGAACCGTGGACCACGAAGGTCGGCGGGTTCTCGCCGCCCGGATGCGCGAAACGCATCTTCGAGACGTGCCCGCGCACCGACGGCGGCGGGTTGGATGCGTAGGCGATTTCAAGCGCCGTGGTGACTTCCGAAGTTCCGAACTTGCGGGTCGCGGAGTGGTGCGCGCGGTGGATCGCGGCGAACAGCTCGCGCAGGCCGGAACCGTGCTTCGCGCTGATATGCACGGCTTCGGCCCAATTCACGAACGAAAGCTTGCGCGACAGCAGACCGTCGGTCTGTTCGCGCTGGTACTGGCTCAGCCCGTCCCACTTGTTGACCGCCACCACCAGGGCGCGGCCGGCGTCGAGCACCGCGCCCAGCACACTGGCGTCCTGTTCGGTCACGCCCTCGCTGGCGTCGAGCATGATGACCGCGACCTGGCACTGCTCGATCGCCTGCAGGGTCTTCACGATCGAGAATTTCTCGACCGCCTCCTCCACTTTCGACTTGCGGCGGATGCCGGCGGTGTCGATCAGGCGGTACTTGCGGCCGTCGCGTTCCAGATCGACCGCGATCGCGTCGCGGGTGGTGCCCGGCACCTCGGAAGCGATCATCCGCTCCTCGCCGAGGATGCGGTTGACCAGGGTCGACTTGCCCACGTTCGGCCGGCCGACGAAGGCGATGCGCATGCGCTCGGGGTCGTCGTCCAGGACTTCGGCCTCGCCCTGTTCGGGCAGACGCTGCAGCACTTCGGCGAGCAGCCGGTCGAGACCGACCCGGTGCGCCGAGGAGATCGGCAGCACGTCGGCGATGCCGTAGCGCGAAAATTCGGCGACGGCGGCGCGGCTGTCGAGGCCGTCGGTCTTGTTGACCACCAGCACGGTCGGTCGGTCCGCCTTGCGCAGCCAGCGCAGGATCTCGTCGTCCAGCGCCGACGGGCCTTCGCGGCCGTCGACGATGAACAGCACCAGATCGGCCTCCTCCGCCGCGGCGCGCGACTGGCGCGCGGTCGCGCCGGCCAGCCCTTCCTCCATGCCGGCGATGCCGCCGGTATCGACGATCACGAACGGCCGCGTCTCGTCGAGCCTGCACACGCCGTAGTTGCGGTCGCGGGTCACGCCCGGCTCGTCGTGAACGAGCGCGTCCCGGCTGCGGGTCAACGCGTTGAACAGCGTCGATTTGCCGACATTGGGACGACCGACGAGGGCGACGAGGGGCAGCATGGGGAGTACTCGGAGATATTCGATTCGGAACCGGGATGAAAGGCGTTGTGCCGAAAGCGCGCGACCCCGGGCAGTGAGACTACCCGGGGCCGCGGAGGCTTGCCAGCGAAGGAATTACTGCAGGCGCCAGGCGCTCAGGTCGCCGCTCGCGGTCTGCACCACCAGCACGCCGTCGGCCACCACCGGCGCGGCGCGGATCGCATCGCGGGCGACACGGACGCGGGCGCCGAAGTCGCCGTTGTCCAGACGCAGCCAGTGCACATAACCGTCGAAATCGCCGACCACCGCGAAATCGCCCTGCACCGCGGCGCCGGAGACGTTGCGGCGGGCGAGACCGGTCTGCTGCCAGAGCGCGGAGCCCCCGTTCTTGTCCAGCGCCCAGACCACACCGGCCGGGTCGCTGACGACGATGCGGTCGGAAGCCAGACCGATCCGGCCCGGACCGCCGTGATCCTGCGCCCACAGCGGACGGCCGCTCGGCGCCTCGATCGCGAGGGTCTGCTTCTTGTAGCTGGTGGCGTAGAGGATCGGACCATCGAGTACCGGCGCACCGTCGACGTCGGCCATGCGGTCCAGCTCGGTGCGGCCGTCGGGCTGACCCACGGCCTGATCCCAGATCGGGCGGCCGTCGAGCAGCGACAGCGCGGCGACGGTGCCGTCGTCGTTGCCGACGAACACATAGCCGGGGCCGAGGGTCGGGGCGTCGTTGCCGCGAATGCTCAGCGACGGCAGATCGCGGTTCCAGAACCAGCGGCGCTTGCCGTCGGCGGCGTCGAAGGCGGTGACCCGGCCGTCGTTGGAACGCACGACCAC
>JBIJAD010000341.1:0-4415 GCA_044345955.1 Lysobacteraceae bacterium | reverse complement strand
ACCCGCTGCACCACTCTGATCGAGGACGGCGTGCTCGCCGGCTACATGCAGGACACCCACAACGCGCGGCTCAGCGGCGTCGCCTCCACCGGCAACGGCCGCCGCGAATCGTTCGCGCATCAGGTCATGCCGCGGATGACCAACACCTACATGCTCGCCGGCCAGGACGACCCCGAGGACATGATCCGCTCGGTCAAGCGCGGACTGTACGCGGTCAATTTCGGCGGCGGCCAGGTCGACATCACCAGCGGCAAGTACGTGTTCTCGGCGACCGAGGCCTATCTGATCGAGGACGGCAAGATCACCGCGCCGGTGAAGGGCGCGACCCTGATCGGCAACGGCCCGGAGACGATGCAGCGGGTGAGGATGATCGGCCACGATCTCGCGCTCGACGACGGCGTCGGCACCTGCGGCAAGGAAGGCCAGAGCGTGCCGGTCGGCGTCGGCCAGCCTTCGCTGCTGATCGAGCAGTTGACGGTGGGTGGGACGAAGGCGTGAGTCCCGCCGATCTGTGCAGGAGGGCCTTCAGGCCCGATGACCGTCGCGGATCGAGCCGTAAGTCCCTGTTACGAGAGACCCTCGTCGAGCGTCGCGTCGGCGTCTTCGTCGTCTTCGCGCGGTTCCGCGAACAATGTGCGCAGTTCGCGGAACAACTCGCGATAGGCATGCGGCGGTTTGTTGCCCAGACGCTCCTCGTGCGCATTGCGCGCGAGCCGGCGCAGGTGCTGGCGATCGGCCTGCGGCCAGGCGTCGACCAGTTCGGTCAGGGCCGCGTCGCCGTCGGCGATCAGGCGTTCGCGCCAGCTCTCGGCGCGATGCAGCAGAGCCGCTTCGATCCGCGCGCTTTCGCCGTGCGCGTCCATCGCGTCGCGGATCGCTTCCAGAGTCTCGTCGTCTTCCTTGCGCATCTGCTTGGCGAGATACTGCAACTGGCGCTTGTGCGCGATGTGCGAGGTGATCCGCCGGGTCTCCTCGATGTGCGGGACCAGTTGCTCCGGCACCGGCAGTCGCGCCAGTTGCTGCGGGCTCAGCGCCGAGAGCTGTTTGGCCAGCTCCAGCACTTCCAGGGCCTCCCGCCGCCGCTGGCTGCGGCTGGGGGAGATGTATTCGCCGGTTTCCGGGTCTTTTCCGCGCATGGTGCGCAAAGGATAAAGCATTGAACGCGATCGTTCCGCTTACCGCCGCTCCGCCTTCGGTCGCCGACGACGACAGCCAGGCCCGCCTCGACCGTCTGTCGGAACTCGCACGCGACCTGCTGGCCCGGGCCCGCGCCCGCGGCGCCGGCCAGGCCGAGGTCAATTGCGACGAGGACCGCGGGCTCAACGTGAAAGTGCGCATGGGCGGGGTCGAAAGCGTCGAATCCACCCGCGACCGTTCGGTCTCGATCACGGTCTATTTCGGCCGGCGCAGGGGCACTGCCAGCACCGCGGATCTGCGCCCGGAGAGCCTCGAGGCCACGGTCGAGCAGGCCTGCGCGATCGCCCGCCACACCGAGGAGGACCCGGCCGCCGGACTGGCCGACGCCGAGCGGATGGCCACCGAATTGCGTGAATTCGACAGTTGGCACCCCTGGGCGCTGGAGCCCGACGCCGCGGTCGATCTGGCTCTGGCCTGCGAGGCCGCCGGTCGCGACGCCGACCCGCGGATCGTCAATTCCGACGGGGCCTCGGTCAGCACCGGCGAATCGATCGGGGTCTACGCCAACTCCCACGGGTTCCTCGGCCGCGAGCGCGACACCCGGCACAGCATCCTCTGCGCCCTGATCGCCGGGGAAGGCGAGGGCATGCAATGCGACCACTGGTACAGCTTCGCGCTGGCGCGCGAGGATCTGGAGTCGCCCGAGGCGATCGGCCGTCGCGCCGCCGAGCGCACATTGGCGCGCCTCGCTCCGCGTACGCTCGAAGCCGGGGAGATGCCGGTGTTGTTCCATGCCGAGGTCGCGCGTTCGCTGATCTCGCACCTGCTCACCGCGGTGGCCGGCTCGTCGCTGTATCGCGGCGCCAGTTTCCTGATCGACAGTCTCGGCACCCGGCTCCTGCCCGAGTGGTGCACGTTGCGCGAACGTCCGTTCCTGATGCGCGGCCTGCGTTCCAGCGCCTACGACGCCGAGGGCGTGGCGACCACGGAGTCGGATCTGGTCCGCGACGGCATCCTCCAGCGTTACCTGCTGGGCAGTTATTCGGCGCGCAAGCTCGGCCTGCAGAGCACCGGCAACGCCGGCGGCGTGTTCAACCTCGAGGCGTCCGCCAACGCGGGCGGCCTCGACGAGCTGGTTCGCGGCATGGGCACCGGGCTGCTGGTCACGGAATTGATGGGTCAGGGCGTGAACACCACCACCGGCGACTACTCGCGCGGTGCGGCCGGGTTCTACGTCGAGAACGGCGAAATTCTCTGGCCGGTGGATGGGCTGACCATCGCCGGGAACCTGCGCGGGATGTTGTCCGGGATCGAGGCGATCGGGAGCGACATCGACCCGCGCTCACACCTGCGGGTCGGCTCGATCCTGGTCGGGCGGATGACCGTTGCCGGCGGCGATTGACGTTATCCCCCTTCAAGGCCATCCTCGGCCCCGGCCCGGCGCGCCCGGCCCTCATATCGAAACATCCACTCGCAATGCTCTGGGGAGCCCATCCATGACCAACGGAAACGACTACACCTCGCCGCCGCAGGCGCCCGCCGGATCGCCCTCCAGCGAAGACAGGACGATGGCGCTGATCGCGCATCTGCTGGGCATCGTGACCTGGTTCGTCGGTCCGCTGATCATCTGGCTGATCAACAAGGACCAGCCCGCCAAGGCCTTCGTCAACGATCAGGCCAAGGAAGCCCTGAACTTCCAGATCACCATCACCATCGCTTTCGTGGCGGCATTCATCCTCGTCACCGTCACCCTCGGTCTGCTGTTCTTCCTGCCGATGCTGGTCGGCCTGGCCAATCTGGTCTTCTGCATCCTCGGCGGCATCAAAGCCAACGGCGGCGAATCCTATCGCTATCCGTTCGCGATCCGTCTCATCAAGTAAGCGCGGCGCGGGCGGGCCCTGCGGGCCATTTCGCCGATGTCGCCATCCCGAACCCCCGGTCCCGCGCCGGGGGTTCGGCATTTGCGGAGGACGCGCATCCCGAATGCCCGTATCCCGACGACGCGGATCCCGACGACGCGGATCCCGACGACGCGGATCCCGAGGACGCGGATCCCGAGGACGCGCAGCACCTGTCAACCGGCCGCGTCCGCGGACGTTTCCGGGACTGTCTTCCGTCGACGGAGCGCGCGCCATGACCGATCTCCAGACCACTGCGGCGGTCAACCGCTTCGGCCTCGGCGCGCGGCCCGGCGAATTGGCGGCGGCGGACGATCCGCGCAGTTGGCTGCAGGCGCAGTTGCGCGTCCGCCACGACCCCGCGCCGTTCGCGGGGTTGCCCGACAGCCTGACGATCCTCGAACGCCAGTACCGCTTTCTGCTGGAGCGCAGGCAGAACCGTCCCGAGCGCGACGACGCGGCAGCGGCAAAGCCGCCCGCGCAGGCCGCGCCGGTCGCGGAGATGCCCGAGCGCAGCCCGCTGCAGCAGACGATCCGCCGCGACGCCGCCGACGATCTCGCCCTGCGTTACCGGATCGCCGCCTCAACCACGACGCCGTTCGTCGAGCGCCTGGTGCGCTTCTGGTCCAACCACTTCGCGATCTCGATCGACAAGAACAGCGCACGGCTGATGGCCGCGCCGATGGAGCGCGAGGCGATCCGTCCGCATACCCTCGGGAATTTTCGCGACCTGCTGCTCGCGGTCGAAACCCATCCGGGCATGCTGTTGTATCTGGACAACAGCGTGTCGGTCGGCGACGACTCGCTGCTCGCGCAGCGGCTGCAGCGTCGCCAGGCCCGGCGCCGGGTCGGGCTGAACGAGAATCTGGCGCGCGAAATCCTCGAACTGCATACGCTCGGGGTCGATGGGGGGTACGCGCAGCAGGACGTGATCGAACTGGCGCGCGCGATCACCGGCTGGAGCACGCCGACACCGCGCGAAATGCGGGATGACCCACCACCCGTGCGCGGCGCGGGCAGCGCTTTCGTGTTCCGCGCTGCCGCCCACGAACCCGGTGCGCGCACCGTGCTCGGTAAACGCTACGCCGAGGGCGGCGAGGCCCAGGGCCGGGCGATCCTGCGCGATCTGGCGGTGCATCCGGCCACCGCACGCCACTTGAGTTTCAAGCTCGCGCGGCATTTCGTCGCCGACGCGCCGCCGCCGGCGCTGGTCGAACGCATGGCCGCCGCGTTCCTGCGCAGCGACGGCGATCTGCCCAGCCTGTACCGGGCCATGCTGATCGATGATGCGGCCTGGTCGCAGGACGCGCGCAAGTTCAAGACGCCGGAGGATTTCGTGATCTCGGCGATGCGCGCCGGCGAGTTGCGGCTGGATCGTCA
>JBIJAD010000340.1:0-4455 GCA_044345955.1 Lysobacteraceae bacterium | reverse complement strand
CTGATCTGGTTGTAGACCATCGCCGCGTTGAGTTTCATGTCCTCGTATCTGGTCAGGTCCAGCCGCCACAGCATCGAGGCGCGGAACTGGGCGAACAGCGGCGCGATGTCGCGCTCGAAGGAAACCCGGGCGGCTTTCGTCGGCTCGGTCGTCTTCCGATCGTTCATGGTCATGCTCTCCAGGGAAGCGGCGGGCACCCGCCACAGTCGCCCGCTGCCGGCGCGGGCCTCGATGCTTTTGTTCGCGGTGAACTCGAATTCGCCGAAATCGACCACGTAGACCCAGGCGCCGTCCGGCGAGAAGGCGACGTCCAGCGGCCGCCGCGGGCCCTCGGCCGCGACCGCGTGCAGGGTCCAGTCGCGGGTGCGGACGCGCACCAGATCGCGCGCGACCTGCGGGCCGGCGGGGCCGGTCATCGGCCGCTCGTCGCCGAACTGCGCGACCAGCAGATCGCCTGCGTGCGCGCATCCGGGTGGAATCACCGCGAATTTCACCGCGCAGGCGTTGATGTCGAATTCGAGCAGTGCGCGCTGCGGCGGCGGCAGCGTGGCGTGGTCTCGCAGCGCGTAGGCCTGCGCAGTGCCGTCGGGCGCGCGGTAGCGGGCGTGATCGATCGGCAGGCCGCCGAAGTAATCGGGCCAGCCGTACCATGCCCCGGGTTTCACTTCGTAGAGGAAATCCGGGCAGTTCCACACCGGACGCAGGCCGCGCACGTCGGCGCCCTGGTCGGTGGCGAGCAGGCGACCGTCGGGCAGGAAGCCGAGGCCGTAGGCGTTGCGCAGACCCCAGGCGACCAGCTCCAGATCGCTGCCGTCGGGACTGCAGCGCATCACCGCCGCAGTGCAGGGCGTGCGCCCTTGCAGCCGCGTCCCCGGCGGATGCACCGTGCCGAACGGCGCGAACGCCCCGGTACGCGCCGGCTCGCCGTCCGGACCGGGGCACACGCCGGAGGCGTCCGCCAGCACGATGTCGTAACCGGGAATGTCGGCGTTGTGCTGCAGCTCCTGCAGCCAGGCCAGATCGACCGAGTCCGGGCCCATCACCGCGCTGTTGGTCATCGCGCCCTGACTGAAATACAGCTTGCCGTCGGGCCCGGCCACGACCATGTTGGTGTGGTAGTTGCCGAAGCTCGGCAGGCCGTCCACGAGTGTGCGCGTTTCGCCGCTGTGCGGATCCAGCCGCGCGATCCGCCCGGGATGACCGCCTTCGGACACGATCAGGCCGCCTTCGTGCCACAGCAACCCGTTCACCGGCGCGCGGAGGCCCTCGCAGACGCGCTCGCGGCGGCCGTCGGCGCGCACCCGCCAGATCACCCCGCCCGGCGGCGCGCCGGCGAAGGGCAATCCCGATTCGGCCACGTAGAGACTGCCGTCCGGCCCGAACGCGAGACTGGTCGGAAAATTCAGGCCATCGACGAACACCTGCATGCGCGTGGTCATCGCAACTCCATCCAGAATCCGCGGATCGCGAGCACGCTCAGATAGGCGCCCACCGCCAGTTCGATGCGATCGGGCAGGAACCGCCGCAGCCAACTGCCGGCATACAGCCCGGCGCAGGCCAGGGCTGCGCTGAGGCTGCCGACGATCAGCGCCGACTGCAGCAGCGGATAACCGGCGACACCGATGCCGGCGCCGGCGATCACGTTGTCCAGACTCAGCGACAGCGGCAGGCCCAGCAGCAGCGCGCGCCGGTTGGCGAAGCGGGTGAGGCGTGCCAGATCGGCCTCGCCGCGACGCAGCGCCAGCCACAGCACGATCACCCCGCAGAACAGCATCGCCGCCGGCGCCAGCCACTCCGCCACCGGCGCCAGCGCGTTCAACAACGCGCGCCCCAGCAGCAGACCGAGCAGCGCGCCGCCGATCTCGCCGGCGCAGAACGCCGCCGCCAGCAGATGCAGCCGTCGCCGCGCCAGCGGCAGCAGCGCCAGCGAGGCGCTGACCTGCAGATTGTCCAGACCCGCGAGCAGGCCGAAGATCATCAGTTCGATCATGATGCGCGCTCGATCATGGTGCTGGTCCGATCATGGCGCGCTCACTTGCGCAGACCGTAGACGCGCAGCACGCCGCCCTGACGGCCGAAGATCAGCCCGCCTGCGACCATGTAATCGCCGCTGACCGCCGGGCCGAGGCAGTAGCCGTAACCGCCGTTCATGCCGCCGGTCTGCTCGCCGAGATCGTCGCTCCACAGCATCCGGCCGTTGTAGGCATCGAAGGCGTAGACCGCGACCTTCGAAGTCGAAAAGAACACCACATCGTTGACCACCGCCGGCGAGCTGAGCCCGGATTCGCCCGGGGTGCGGTACATCGGCGGTTGCGCCTCGCTGTACAGCCGCGGATCGCTGTCGTCCATCGGCCAGGCGTCCTCCAGCGTGTGCCAGTCCAGCGCGCGCAGGAAGGGCGTGGTCGCGTAATCGATGCCGGCCTGGACGTTGTGGTAGTTGTTGCCGCCGACGCCGATGAACAGCCGCCCCAGGCCCTCGTGCACCGCGGCGGTGCTGTAGGTGCCGGAATAGTTTTCCTGATCGGTGTCGTCGGACATCCGGTTGGGCACGAACGGATCCATGCGCTGATCGTTCGGGCCGACGTGCGGATCGACCGAGGGAATCTGTGTGCCGTCGTTGTAGTACGGCAGCAACTGGCGCCAGCGGATCAATTCGAGCGTCGCCGCATCCAGCACGAAGAAGCCGCCGTTCTTGCAGCCGGCAGCGACCACCCGGCGCCCGCCGAGATTGAACAGGGTCGGCGAACCGCCGAAATCCACGTCGACATCGGTCTCGCGATAGCTGCTTTCGGGCAGCGCCTGGAAGAAACCGCGGAATTCGCCGGTCGACGCATCCAGGGCGAGGATGCCGTTGGAGAACCCCTTGGTCGGCAGCGGGCCGTCGGGCACCGGGTTGCCGGTGGCGCAGTAGAGACGGTCGAGCTGGGTGTCGTAGGCGATCGAGGACCACACCGAAGCGCCGCGGATCGCCGGATTGCAGGGTCCGACCGAAAACGGCGCCGGCGGCGTGCCGTTGACGGTGCTCGGCGGCAGCACGTTGGGCTTGTTCGGCACGCCCTCCTCGTACTGGCAGGTGCAATGGATCCACTGCACCTGACCGGTGTTCAGATCGAGCGCGTAGACGAAGCCGTAGCAACCGGGATTCTCGCCCTCGCCCATGCCGACGATGACCAGACCGTCGTTGCCGTCCTGCGAGGCGATCACCGGCGAGGACCAGCCCGCCGCCGGCGGATTGGGCAGCGGCTCGCCGAGGTTCGACACCGGCTGGTTGTAGGCGGGGTCGGCGTGGCGCAGATCCACCACCCACTGCAGACTCAGGTCCCGGGTCGCCAGGCAGTAGAACTTGCCGTTGAAGGCGCTGAAATACAGCTTGCCGTTGAACACCGCCGGGGTGCAGCCCATGCCCATGAAGCCATGGGTGTCGCCTTCGGCCGGATCGATCGGCCATTCGAACTGGGCGAGGGTCCTGCCGGTCTTCAGATCGATCTTCAGCAGCTTGCCGCCGTTGGCGCCGGGCAGGTCGTGATTGTTGGCCAGGCCCACGTACAGGGTGTCGTCGACGATCGCCGGCACCGACAGCACCGGCCCCGGGATCGGAATATCGTGCAGCAGGCCGAACCGCGACATCGTCTCGCTCCGGATCCGGCTGCCTTCCACGCGTCCGCTGTGCGCCGGGTCGCCATGGAACATCCACCAGTTGCTCTTCGCCATGTCTGCGGTCTCCGTCGGCTCAGGTCGGGCTGTCGTTGAGAGCGATGCTGTTGAGAGCGATGTACTCGAAGGTCGGGCCCGCGGTCTGGCCGGGCACCACGTCCTGGGTCATCAGCAACTGCGCCTGCTGCTTCAGCGCCTGCATCTCCAGCAGCGCCGGGCCCAGCCAGTCGGGGCGGCCGTTGAACACCTGATGCAGCTTGCGCAGCAGATCGGAATAGGCGCGGTTGAACGTGCGATTGAGATCGAGCAGCCGCGGCCGGCCGGCGTAGGACGCAGTCGAAGGATTGACGATCACCGGGTGCACGCCGGCGGGATCGAACGCGATCGGATGCCCGGCGAAGACCCACGGCGTCTTCTTCGCCGCCGCCGGATCCGGATTGGCCACCAGCGCGCGGCCGTGGTAGATCTCGGCGAACTTGTAGTAATGCGCCAGCTCGTGTTCGGGATCGAGCGGGCTGACCCGTGTGCCTTCGCCCTGATCGACGATCATGTCGATCGCCGCCAGCGCGCTGCGTTCGTCGGTCACGCCCGCGTTCTGCAGTTCGGGAAACCCGGTGCGCAACTGCAGTTCGGCCTTGCCGGTGAAGATGTTCTTTTTCTTGTTCAGCGCGACGATCTCCGCCTGCAGATGCCGGTAGAACCGGCCGATGGTGACGCCCTCCGCCGATGGCGGGTCGCCGTCGACGGTGGTGTCCGGCGACTCGATCACCATGAACACGTCGTGCACCACCTGTTTGGACA
>JBIJAD010000160.1:0-8763 GCA_044345955.1 Lysobacteraceae bacterium | reverse complement strand
CCCCCATGCCCCTGCCCGCCTCCCTCCGCGACGCCCTGCGCATCCCCGCGGCCGAGATCACCGACGAGGCGGTCTACCGCGACCGCCGCCGACTGCTCGGCCTGTTCGCCGCCGCACCGACCCTGGCCCTGTCCGGCTGCGCCGAGGCCGAGCCGCCGCCGCCGAAGGTCGCGCTCAGCCCGGCCCAGCTCAAGTCCGGGTTCCGCACCGACGAGACCCTGACCCGCTACGAAGACGTCACCACCTACAACAACTTCTACGAATTCGGCACCGACAAGGCCGATCCCTCGCGAGCGGCCAAGACCCTGCGCACGCGGCCGTGGACGATCGCGGTCGGCGGCGAATGCGCCAAACCCGGGCAATTGGACCTGACCGATCTGATCAAGGGCCTCACCCCCGAGGAGCGTGTCTATCGGCTGCGCTGCGTCGAAGGCTGGTCGATGGTCATCCCCTGGCTCGGCGTGCCGCTGGCCGAAGTGCTCAAGCGCTTCGGCCCGACCTCGAAGGCGAAGTACGTCGCCTTCACCACCCTCGCCGACCCCAGGCAGATGCCCGGCGTCCGCTACGACTCGATCAACTGGCCCTATCGCGAGGGCCTGCGCATCGATGAGGCCATGCATCCGCTGACCCTGCTCGCCACCGGCCTCTACGGCAAACCGATGCCGCAGCAGAACGGCGCCCCGGTGCGACTGGTGGTCCCGTGGAAATACGGCTTCAAGAGCATCAAGTCAATCGTCGAGATCCGCTTCGTCGAGAAGATGCCGCCGACCGCCTGGAACGAGCTGCAGCCGCAGGAATACGGCTTCTTCAGCAACGTCAACCCGAACGTGGACCACCCGCGCTGGAGCCAGAGGACCGAACGCCGGATCAGCGGCAGCGCCAGCAAGCTGTTCGCCGAACGCATCCCGACCCGCATGTTCAATGGCTACGCCGAACAGGTGGCGGCGATGTACAAGGGCCTCGATCTGAGGAAGTGGTTCTGATGCGTCGCGCGCAGACACCGCACGTCGATGGCGCAAGCCGCTCGCGCGGCTTCGTTTCCACCACCTGCGACGGCCACCGCGGGCAGAGCATGGATCTGAAGAAGTGGTACTGATGGCCACCACCTCGTCGCGGCTGCTCGCGGCCAAGACCCTGGTCCACCTCCTGTGCCTGATCCCGCTGGCCATCCTCGGCCAGCAGATCTGGGAGGTCTATCGCACCGGCAACGACGCGCTCGGCGCCGATCCCGTCGCCGAAATCGTGCACCGGCTCGGGCTCTGGGCGCTGCGCTTCCTGTTGATCGCGCTCGCGGTCACGCCACTGCGTCAGCTCACCGGACAGCCGGTGGTGCTGCGCTTCCGGCGCATGCTCGGGCTGTACGCCTTCGCCTACGCCACTCTGCATCTGGCCGCGTATCTTGCCCTCGACCTGCGCGGCTACTGGGCGCAGATCTTCGAGGAGATCGTCAAACGCCCCTACATCACCGTCGGCTTCGCCGCCTGGCTGCTGCTGGTGCCGTTGGCGATCACCTCCACCCAAGGCTGGATGCGTCGCCTCGGCCGACGCTGGGGTCGATTGCACAAGGCGGTCTACGTCATCACCGCGCTGGCCGTGCTGCACTTCTGGTGGCTGGTGAAATCCGACATCCGCGAACCGGCGCTGTACGCCGCGATCCTCGCCTTCCTGCTGGGCTGGCGCGCGGTGCGGTCGCTGCGCGGGCGCCGCGCGGCGGCCATCCCCCGCTCAGCGCGCGCCGAACAGCAATAAGGCCGCGATCGCCGCCGCCAGCAGGACCGCCGTCAACAGCAGCCAGGGCAGACGACGCGCAGTGCTCCGCGCCGCGGGCATCGGCAGTTCGTCGGTCGGCGGGTCCAGGGCGCCGGCCGGCGGGCCGATCTGACGTCCAGGGGCCTCGATCACGAAGCGATGATGCAGGTCGAACACGATCTGGTCGCCAGGCAGCAGCAGCGCGTCGCGCACCGTTTCGCCGTTGACCACGCTGCCCTCGCCGCTGCCGAGATCGCGCAACACCACCTGACGACCGATCAATTCGATCCGGGCATGACGCTCGGCGAAGGCCGGGTCGTCGATGCGGATGTCGGCCTCCTCGCTGCGGCCGACCAGACGCGGCGCCTCGAGGGTGAAACTGCGGCCGTGATGGCGACCGCCGACCCCGCGCACCACCACCCGGGCATCGCCGCCGAACTCGCCGGGCACATGGCGCAGCGATTCGGGCAGCGGTTCGATGCCGCGCGAAGACACCAGCAATATCTCGACCCCGTCGAGATAGATCGCGTCGCCCAGGCGCAGCATCGACATGCGCTTGACCGGGCGGCCGTTGACATGGATGCCGCGGGCGCCTTCGGCGACCGTCATCCACACCCCGCGGCGATCGACGTACAGCCGGATCGTCGGCGCCTCGTGATCGCCGACCAGACCGACGGTGTCGCCGATCCGTCCGATGGCGTGGACGCCCGGCGAGAGCGGCATTTCGGGGTGATGATGTTCGGGGAACCGCAGCTTCAGACCTTCCATGCGGCCGCAATCTATCACGTCGCCCTCGGGCCGCGCGCGCCCGGCACCCGGGCCCGGATGGGGTGCCCGGCGCGGCCATGCCCGGCGACATCGCGCGCGGCTGCCGGTATCCTTCGCCGACCGTTGGGGACCGCCAGGAAATCGTCGCCATGTCCATGATCGACATCCGCCACTCGCATTCGCTCAGTCTCGCCAAAGCGCGCAAGGCGGTCGAGGAAGTGGCGCAGAAACTCGCCGATCGTTTCGAATTCGAATACGAGTGGGACGGCGACGAGCTGCACTTCAGCCGCTCGGGCGTGGACGGCCGGATCGCGCTGAGCACGAAGGAACTGCACGTCACCGCCAAACTCGGCTTCCTGGTCTCGGCCTTCAGGGGCCCGATCGAGCACGAGATCCGCCGCGTGCTGGACGAACGCTTCAACTGAAGCGCGGCGCCCGCCAGACCGCTCAGCGCCCGCGGATCCGCCGCGTCTGCGGCGGATGGGCATCGGGCAGAGGCGCGAACGGCTCCGGGTGCCCGGCGAACAGCCGGCGCGCGACCTCGCGCTCGCTGCGTTCGATGTCGGCGATGAAATCGGCCACATCGTCGAGCTTGGCGTAGGCACCGAACCCCCGCTCCAGGAACGTCTGCAGCTCGCCGAAACCGGCCGCGCGCGCCGGGCCGCGCAGCATGGTGAGCAGCGCCGACACGCCGCGGCTGCGCAGCGCGTGGCCGAGGCCGTAGCCGGCGACAACGATCAGATCGATCTGGTGCGCACGCAGCCGGGGCAGACCGACTTCGCGATAGGCCCGGGCATAGAGCGCATCGTCCAGTGTGGTGCGCCGCGGCGCCAGCCGCTGCAGGGCCTCGGCCATGCGCAGGTCGAAGGCGTGACTCAGCGCACCCAGCTCGATCGCGTCGACGAGCGTCTCGACCAGACTCTGCGGCATCAGTCGCAGCATCATCGGTGCCACCCGCGCGATGTCGGCATCGCGGCGGCTGAAATCGCGGTCGCCGTAAAGATCGGTGAGAAAGAATTCGGCCGCCGGCCGCCGCTTCGGGTCCTGCATGAAGCCCTCGAAACTGGCCGCCAGCCGCGCCGCCTGCCAGCGCCGCAGAACCGGCAGCGTACGCAGGGCATTGCGTGGTTCGCGCTCGGCATCGTGCACGACGCGGTGCCAGGCCAGACGACGGGTCAGGGCCTCGCCCAAGGCGCGCTTGTCGAGCCTGAGCCGTCCGCTCGCCAGATCCGGAGTCACCGTTTTCATCGTCCCCGATGATCGGCCCAGGCCACGACCGCGGCAAGCCCCGGCGCGCCGCGATCGCCAAAGGGCGCCCTGTCGCACGCGCATCCGCAATCGGATCAAGCACTTGAACGACGGCGATGGCCGCGCCCCGGGAATATCGACCAAGGTCCAAGGCCCGCCGCGGGGCTTTGGGCTACACTCCGGCGGTTCCCTTCGTGTCGCCTGCATGCTCTCACTCCACGCCGCACCGCGCCCCGCCCGGTCCCGACCCGGCAAACGCGCCGCCATCCGCACTGTCGCCCCGGCCAACGTCCGCATCGGCCTGGCCGTCGCCGGCGGCGGGCCGATCGGCGCCATGTACGAACTCGGCGCATTGCGCGCGCTGGACGAGGCCCTGGACGGCATCGACCTCACCCGTCTGGACTGCTACGTCGGCGTCAGCAGCGGCGCCTTCCTGGCCGCCGGTCTGGTCAACCGCATGTCGACCGCAGAAATGTGCCGCATCTTCATCACCGGCGACGGCGACGATGTGCGCTTCCGGCCCGAGACCTTCCTGCGCCCGGCCTTGTTCGAATACATGCGCCGCGCCTCGGCCCTGCCGCGGCTGACCCTGGATTGGTGGAGCAGCCTGCTCAATCCCCGCGAATCGCGCCTGTCCGACCTGATGGTCCGCTTCGGCAGCCTGGTGCCCACCGGCCTGTTCGACAATGCGGAGGTCGAGCGTTTCCTGCGCGAAATCTTCTCCCGCCGCGGCCGCAGTAACGACTTCCGCAAACTCGAGCGCGACCTGTTCGTGATCGCGGTCGATCTGGACAGCGGCGAGGCGGTGCGCTTCGGCGCCGGCGAATGGCGCGACATCCCGATCTCCAAGGCGGTGCAGGCCAGCTCCGCCCTGCCCGGCCTCTACCCGCCGGTGGAAGTGCGCGGCCGCCACTACGTCGACGGCGCCCTGCGCCGGACCATGCACGCCTCGGTGCTGCTCGAACGCGGCATCGACCTGCTGCTCGGGATCAATCCGCTGGTCCCGTTCGATTCGACCAAGATCGACAGCGACGCCGGCCGCCACGACGGCATCGACCCGCACCGGATCTGGCAGGGCGGCCTGCCGGCGGTGATGTCGCAGACCTTCCGTACCCTGCTGCAGTCGCGCATGCAGGTGGGCCTGGCGAAATACACCCAGCAGTTCCCGCACATCGACCAGTTGATCTTCGAGCCCAACTCGAACGACGGCGAGATGTTCTTCACCAACGTCTTCAGCTTCGGCAACCGCCGACGTGTCTGCCAGCTCGGTTATCGCAATACCCTGCAGGACCTGCGCAACCGCGCCGAAGAACTGGGCCCGGTGCTGGCCGCGCACGGCATCCGCCTGCGCGAGGAGATCCTCGACGACCGCCATCGCACCGTGCTCAGCGGTCTGGGCGAAGCGCCGCCGCGCAGCACCGAAACCACGGCCCGCCTGCGCCGCGCCCTGGACGAGACCGAACATCTGATCCGCCGTCGCAAGCGCGTCTGAACCCTCGCCCCGGCCGTTCGCCCGCATCCGTCGGCCGGAATCGTGGCCGACGATCGCCCCCTCGTGTGAATACTCTAGACACGCGGCGCATTCTGCTGCGCAATCGATCACGCGCCCGCTGGGAGGGCATATGGCCAAGTTCAAGAAGACCACCGCGAAGAAGACCACCGCCAAGGCCTCTGCCGCGGCAACCGCCGATGCGGAGCGCCTGTCCAGGAGCCTCAGCGAGTCCGCGCAGCAGATCTGGCTCGCCGGCGTCGGCGCCTTCTCCCGCGCCCAGGCCGAAGGCACCAAGCTGTTCGAGGCGCTGGTCAAGGAAGGCATGGGCCTGGAGCAGACCGTGCGCAAGTTCGCCGGCGGCCGCGCCGAAGTCGTCCGCGATGCGGTCGAAAGCCGCGTCGACCAGGCCCGCGAACGTGCCACCGACACCTGGGACAAGCTGGAAAAGGTGTTCGAGGACCGCGTCCAGCGCGCGCTGGTGAAGCTGGGCGTGCCCAGCCGCGAGGATCTCAACGACCTGAGCGCCCGCGTCGAAACCCTCACCGAGGAACTGCGCCGCCAGGGCGGCAAGCCCGCCTCCGCGCGCAAGGCCCCGGCCAAGGCCGCCAAGAAGGCCGCGAAGAAGGCTGCCAAGGCCCCGGCGCGTCGCCCGCGCAAGGCCAAGGCGACCGAAGCCGCCGCCGAGTGATGCCATCGCGGAGGAACGGCATCGGGACCGCAATCGTATCCATGCCCCGATCGCCGTTCACTCTGCTAGTTTGAACCACACGCGTTACCGTCTCTCTCTCGCGTCGCTCCGGCGACGCTCCCATTGACGGCCCAGCCGTCGCTTCGCCCCGCCGACCAGTCAGAAGTCCGTAGCTCCCCTCCCCTCACGGCTTCGGTAGGCGGGGTTCTTTTTTGCCCGGATTCCGTGGGCCGCGCACACGAAGGGCAGCGCTGCGGCTGCCCTTCGCGTTCGCTCGACGCCTGACGACCCGCCGCGCTACCAGTGCACCCCGCGCATCAGCGCCGCGAACGCGATCTGCTCCTGGCTGGGCTGCTCGTCCTTCAGCGCCTTCTTGTCGCCCTTGGCCGCGGCCGAATCCGGGAAAAGCTCGAACGCGGTGTTCATGATGACCTCGTAGGCCTTCGGCGCCACCGCGTTGAGCAGGGCCGAGAAGATACCGAGACGGGTCGCGATCCGGCTCGGCTTCTCGATGATGCCCTTCACCACCAGGTCCGCGGCCTCGTCGGGGCTCAGGGTCGGCACGCTCTCGTACATCTTGGTCGGCGCGATCATCGGCGTACGCACCAGCGGCATGTTGATGGTGGTGAAGCTGATGCCCTTGCCCGACAGCTCGCCCTGGGCGCAGCGGCTGAACGCGTCCAGCGCCGCCTTCGATGCGACGTAGGCCGAGAACCGCGGCGAATTGGCCAGCACGCCGATCGAACTGATGTTGATGATGTGGCCCTTGCGACGCTGGATCATCGTCGGCATGAACCCCATGATCAGGCGCAGGCAACCGAAATAGTTCAGTTGCATGGTGCGTTCGAAGTCGTGGAAACGGTCGTAGCTCAGCTCGATCGAGCGCCGGATCGAACGCCCGGCGTTGTTGACCAGGATGTCAACGTGGCCGTGTTCCTTGAGGATGGTCGAGACCAGACGGTCGCAGTCGACCATGTCGGCCAGGTCCGCGGTGTAGGCGAAGACCTTGCCGCCGCTGGCCTTCATCTCGTCGCGGGCCTTGAACAACTCTTCCTCGCCGCGGGCGACGATGACCGTGATCGCGCCGGCTTCGGCGACCCGCTGCGCGGTCGACAGGCCGATGCCCGAAGAACCGCCGGTGACGACCACGACCTTGCCCTTGACCTTGCCCTTGAGGCTGCGGTCCACGAACAGGTCGGGATCGAGATGGCGCTCCCAGTAGTCCCACAGCCGCCAGGCGTAGGTATCCAGGCGCGGCACCGATATCCCGCTGCCCTTGAGCGCGCGTTCGGTCTCGCGGTTGTCGAAGCGTGTGGGATAGGTGATGAACTTCAGCGTTTCCTTCGGAATCTTGAAGTCGCGCAGCAGCATGCCGATGAAGCGCTTGACCGGCGGCAGACTGCCGACCGCGCCGCGCACCGCGCCCGGGACGAAGGCGAACATGCGCGCGTCGATGCGCATCGTCATCTCCGGCGTATGGCCGGCGCGGGCGAAGGTGTTGAGCACCTCACCCACCCGCATCGGATCGGGATCGACCAGATGGAAGCAGTGGCCGTCGAGCTTGGGTTTGTGCGCGATGTGATCCATCGCGTCGACCACGAAGTCCACCGGTACGACGTTGATCCGGCCACCTTCGATGCCGAGCATCGGCATCCACGGCGGGAACATCTCGCGCAGCTTCTTGAGGAAGGTGAAGAAGTAGTACGGGCCGTCGATCTTGTCCATCTCGCCGGTCTGCGAGTGACCGACGACCATGCCCGGCCGGTAGATCCGCCACTTGATCCGCTTCTCTCTGCGCACCAGCCCTTCCGAGTCGTGTTTGGTGCGCAGATAGGGATCGTCCAGGCCCTCGGCCTCGTCGAACATGTCCTCGCGGAAAATGCCCGGATACAGGCCGGCGGCCGCGATCGAACTGGTGTGATGGAAACAGCCGGCGCCGATCGCCGCGGCGAGATCGAGCGCGTTCTGGGTGCCGTCGATGTTGGCCTTGCGCTGGCTCTCGGCGTCGGCGGTCAGGTCGTAGATCGCGGCGAGGTGGAAGAAGTGTCTGACCTTCCCGGTCAGGGTCTTGATCTGCGCAGGGGTCAACCCGCAGCGGGCGCCGGTCATGTCGCCGTGCACCGGCACCACGCGCTTGGCGTCCCAGCCCATCTTCTTCGCAAGCGCGTCGTACTTCTTCTGCGAATCCTTGCGCACCAGCACGTAGATCGTGCCCTTGCGCTTGAGCAGATTGGCGACCAGGAAGCGGCCGATGAAGCCGGTGGCGCCGGTAACGAAATAACTCATGTCCTCGCCCTCATGAGAGTGAACCGACCGGCCGCGGCGCGACCGGGTGGCCTAACTTGCCAGACCCCGGGGGCAAGAACAATCCGCGACCGTAGGGTCGGTGCCGCGATGGGCCCGAAGCCGCCCCGGCTCGCATCCGGCTGCGTATTGACCCCGCCGGGCGGGGCATGCTGTCATGACCACCTCCCCGGAGGATCCACGCCATGTCCGACCTGCAGAGCCGTTTCGAACAAGCCGCCAAGGATGTCCAGGGCCTGGCCGAGCGCCCCGACAACGACACCCTCCTCCGCCTCTACGCCCTGTACAAGCAGGGCTCCGAAGGCGACGTCCACGGCGACAAGCCCGGCTTCTTCGATTTCGTCGGCACCGCCAAGTACGAGGCCTGGTCCAAGCTCAAGGGCACCGCGCAGGACGAGGCCAGGCAGAAGTACATCGATCTGGTGAAGAAGCTGGCCGGCTGAGGCGTGCCGGCAGCCTTTCGCCGACACCCGGACGCACCGCCTTCCCGATGGCGAAACAGACGCGACAGCGC
>JBIJAD010000252.1:0-5996 GCA_044345955.1 Lysobacteraceae bacterium | reverse complement strand
CTGGCCGGCTGACCCGGACGTTCCGGTCAGCGCGGCGGCCGCCGGCACGATGGCGAAGCAGACCCGACAGCGGATCCTCGACACTTCGCTTGCGATGTTCAACGCGCAGGGCGAGCCCAACGTCACCACAAATCACATCGCCGACGAGCTGGAGATCAGCCCCGGCAATCTGTATTACCACTTCCGCAACAAGGACGACATCATCGAGCAGTTGTTCGCGCGCTACGAACAGCGCATGGACGAGGCGTTGTCCTCGCCGAACGGACGTCTGCCGGAACTCGAGGACATCTGGCTGCAACTGCATCTGGTGTTCGAGTGCATCTGGGACTATCGCTTCCTGTACCGCGACCTGGTCGAAATCCTCAGCCGCAACCGCCGCCTGCGCCTGCGCTTCGCGCGCATCCTCAAACGCGCCGACGATCGTGCGCACATGGTCATGCGCGGGCTCGGCCAGGCCGGGATCATGCGCGCCTCCGCGGACGAGCTGGACGCCGCCGCCACCAACGTGCTGGTGCTCTCGACCTTCTGGCTGAACTACGCCTCGGCCCGCGGCGACCGCGACGAGCAACTGGCGATCCGCCAGGGCATCGTCCAGGTGATGATGCTGCTGGCGCCATTCCTCCGCGATGCGGAGCGCCTGCACCTGAACACGCTGATCCAGGCCTATCGCACCTGAACCGCCTCGGCGTCGCGCACCGACGATTGTGCGATCCGGATCACCGTATCGTCGCAAGCACGCTTGATGGGCCGTCGCCGCTGGCGTAATGTGGAACGCATCGGATTCATCGCGCGACCACGCGCAATGCCAGGGACATGGCTCATGACAGGACTCCTCTTCGGCGCGCCACGCAAGGACGCATCCGCGCACATCCCCATCGCACGCATCCGCCGCATCGTCGCCCATCCCGTGGCTTGCCCGGAATGCGCCATCGGTATCCCGCCGATTCGTCCGGATCGTGTTCAACACGGATGATCCGACGACAGGCGGTTCCTGCCGGCGAGTCTTCGCCGGATCGTTCCCCTGCCCGACATGGAGGTGTTTCATGCGCATCTTCCCGATCCTTTCCGCTCTCGTTTTCGGTACGGCCCTGCTGCTCGGCGCCGATCGCGCCGATGCCCGCATCCAGGGCGAAGGCTTCTGCGAACGACAGCTCGACGACTGTCTTCGCCGCGCGCGCATCCCCGAGCCCTGCTACTGGCAATACGAAGCCTGTATCAGCGGCTCGCTGTACGCACCGACCCCAAGGTCCGGCGCCGGTCTGCCGGCGATCCGCGACTGAACGCACACGACGCCTGCGCAGGCAGACGTCGTCTTCCGCGCCACATCGATTCCGACATGGAGGTACATCCGATGAACACCGCATCCCGTCTGTTCGCCCTCACCTGCACCCTCGGCGCGCTGCTCTCGGCAGGGTCCGCCCAGGCGCGCGCCGACAGCGAGGGCTGGTGCGAAAGGCAGCTCGAAGAGTGCCTGCGCTACGCGATCATTCCCGAACCCTGCTACTGGGAATACGAACGCTGCCTCTGGGGCTGGGGCACGCGCGGCGGGAGCGCCGCGATCGTGAACACGCCGACGCGTCGCGACTGAACGGCATATCGCTCTCACGCCGGGACGTCGTTTCGGCGCATCCCAACCCTGAAAACACGAAGGGCGCCTCGCGGCGCCCTTCGTCGTATCGGGCCAGAAACGACCGGCACCGACGGGGTTCAGCCCTTGCGACCGCGACGCGCGACCTTGACCGGCTTGCGCACCGGCGCGCGGCGGGCGGGCTTGCGAGCGGCGGGCTTGCGGCCTGCGGGCTTGCGGCCGCGGCGCACGGCGCGCTTGCCCTTGCCGGGCTTGAATTTCTCGACCAGCGGCGCGAGCGCGCTTTCGAGACGGAAACCGGCACTGGCGACGCCGGCCTCGACGCGGTCGCGAAGATCGGCGGCGGCTTCGACCAGACCGGTACGGGCCTGTTCGACGCTGGTGCGGGCCTGCTCGACGCCGGCGATGGCCTGGCGGCGGGCGTCGGCGACGCGTTCGGCGGTGGTGCGGACCGCGTCGACAGCATTGCGACCGGCCATCGCGGCGAGGCCGAGACCGGCCAGCCAGAGCTGGCGCGCGTTCGGTGCGGGCGTGTCGAGGGTGACGACCTTGCGGGCGCGGACGTTGCGGCTGAGAGTCTTGCGTGCCATGGGCGTGCTCCGTTGCGTGGGGGCCGGAAAACCCGGCTGGGGATGCTGGCAGCATGCGCCGCGGACGCCGAGCAAACACACTAGCCGGCGGTTTCGCCGCGATTCCAACGCAGTTCGGACAGCGCACAGCGGGGCTTGCCTCGCATCGCGTCTCGCGGGATGCTGGCGGCTTCCATCGCGAGGAGCCGACCATGGCCAAATCGAACTGGGCCGCCTTTCCGCACGACGCCAAAGCCTTCGCCTACACCGGCGATGCCCTGCAGAAGGCCTGGCCGAAACTGCATGCCGGCGATTGCGAGCCTTTCCCCGACGACAAGCGCGCCGCGGCGCTGATCAAGGCCGCCGGCAAAGCCGCGCCGAAGGGTCTGGACGCGGCGGCACTTGCGCAGGCGCTGCAGGACGCCTGGCGCGCCTTCCACCGCGGCGATTTCAAGGCCGCCTACGACGCCGGCGAAGCACTGGGCCCGGTCGGCGCCTCGGTGGCGGTGAAGGCGATCGGCATCCATGCGACCTATCTGGTCGACGACGACAAGGAAAAACTCAAGCGCTTCGAACAGGCCGCCAAACTGGCCGAAGCCGCGGTCAAGGCGCTGCCGGACGAGGCCAACAGCCATTACCGCTACGCCTTCGCGCTCGGCCGCTACAGCCAGGGCCTGTCGATCACCAAGGCGTTGAAGGACGGCATCGCCGGCAAGGTCCGGGCCGCGCTGGACACCGCGCTGGACATGTCCCCGAAGCATGCCGAGGGCCACACCGCGATGGCGCTCTATCATGCCGAGATCATCAGCAAGATCGGCGCGATGATCGGCGGCCTGACCTACGGCGCGAAAGCGGCCGAGTCCGAGAAGCACATCAAGGAAGCGCTCAAGCTGACCCCGGCCTCGCCGATCGCACTGATCGAATCGGGCAACGTGCTGATGCTGCTGCACGGCGACAAGAAGGAGGACGATGCTGCGGCCGCCTACGAGAAGGCCGCCAAGGTCAAGCCCCTCGACGCCATGGAAGCGCTGGACGCGGCCTATGCCCGCGAACAACTGGAGTAACCCGCGGCGGCCGCACCCCGCCCCGGCGCTTGCCTGACCGGGCGACGCTCCGTAAAATGGCCGCCCCGAACATCGGGCGGTTAGCTCAGCGGTAGAGCATTGCCTTCACACGGCAAGGGTCGCAGGTTCGAACCCTGCACCGCCCACCATCGATCAGGCACTTCTGAAGGTCCAGCCGTTTTCCCGCGCTCCGGGGTGCTCCGACATCGAAACCGACCCGCACCCGCGGGTCGGTTTTTTCGTATACGGGCCAGCCCTGCCCTGCAGCGGATCACCTCGCTCAGCGGACGGCCGGATCCCGCAGACGCAGCCCGACGCCGGGCTCGGTGACGATCCAGCGCGGCGCTGCGGCGTCGTCACCGAGCTTCTGGCGCAGCTTGCCGACGAGGATGCGCAGGTAATGGGTGTCCTCCGCATGGCTGGCGCCCCAGATCTCGCGCAACAGTTGCGGCTGGGTGACGACCCGGCCCGGATGTTGCGCCAACCGCGCCAGCAGCGCGTACTCCTTCCGGGTCAGCGCGACTTCTCGGCCATCGACCCGCACCTCGCGTCGAGCCAGGTCCACGCGCAGGCCATCGCGCTCGTAAACCGGCGGCTCTTGCCCGGTGTCTGCCCCGGTGCGCAGCAGCGCACGCACCCGCGCCATCAGCTCCTGCACCCCGAAGGGCTTGGTCACGTAATCGTTGGCACCGGCGTCGAGCGCAGCGACCTTTTCGGATTCGTCCGCGCGCACGGTCAGCATGATGACCGGGACGCGCGACCACTGGCGCAGCGCATGCAGCACTTGATGACCGTCGCGATCGGGCAGCCCCAGATCGAGGATCACAAGATCGGCGCCTTCGGTCGCGAGCGCCGCCAGTCCGCTTTCGCCGTCCGCCGCCAGGCACACGACGTAACCCTGCGCCCGCAGGCTGATCTCCAGGAACCGCCGGATCTGAGCTTCGTCGTCGATGACCAGGATGCGGGCGGGGAGCGGACTCATGCGGGAGCGGGGGCGTGCGGGGGCTGCAATCGCGGCAGGGTAATGCGGATCGTGGTGCCGCGACCATCCGGGCCCGGCAGGGCTTCGACCTCACCGCCGTGCGCCCCGATCATGCCGCGGCAGATCGTCAGTCCCAGCCCGGTGCCCTCGCCTCCGCGATCGCCGCGCTCGACGCTGTAGAACATGTCGAAGATGCGTCTGCGCTCCTCCTCCGGAATCCCGGGCCCGCGATCGCTGACATCGATGCGCAGCGCGCCGTCGCCGGCGTCCGACGCTTCGATCCGCACCGGCGCATCCGAGGGCGAAAACTTGGCCGCATTCTCGATCACGTTGAACAGCGCCTGTTCGATCAGGGCCGGATGCACCCACAGCGGCGCCAGCCGCTCGGCGATACGCAGCTCGCAGCGCAGCGTCGGCTGATAGCGACGCAGACGCCCGACCGCCGAGCCGATCAGTTCGTCCACACCGATCCAGTCGCGATTGAGGGAAAGGCCGCCATGCCCCAGACGGGTCATGTCGAGCAGATTCTGGATATAGCGGTCGAGGCGTTCGCCTTCGAGTCGGATCGTCTCCAGAAGGTCGGCGCGATCGCGGGCCTCCATGCGTTCGGCATAGTGTTCGAGGCTGGACGCGGAGCCGATGATCGACGCCAGCGGCGAGCGCAGGTCGTGCGACACCGAGGACAGCAGGGCCGAACGCAGACGTTCGGTCTCGCCGGCGACGCGGGCGTTCTCCAGGTCCGCGACCAGTCGTGTACGCAAGACCGCCTGGGCGATGTCGTCGACCATCGCTTCGGCGAGACGACGTTGCTCCGCGGCAAGTCGGGAAACCGCCGGCGCGAAGCGCAGGCCGATCACGCCGAGCGCCCTGTCGCGATCCGCACGGCCACCGAGCAACGGCAGAAACCACCATTCGGCGCTGGACAGCGTATCGGTATAGCGGCCCGCGGGCTGGCGGTGCGTGCGGGCCCAGTCGGCGGCGGAGCTGGCCTTCTGATCGATGCCGGCATCGGCGTCGGGACGCAGCGGCGCGTCGTCGAGATGGACCACGACCTCGGCATCCAGCGCCCGGCGCAGCGCGAGCCGCGCGGCCTGCGCGACCTGATGCGGATCGGCGGCGCTGGCCAGATCCCGCCCGAGCGCCTGCAGCGCGCTCGCGTGCGCATTGGCGGCGCGCAGCGCCAGCACCTGCCCGCGCAGCTTCGCGGCCAGACGGCCCGCGACCAGCGCCGCGCACAGGAAGAGCAGAACCGTGGCGACGCCTTTCTGGGCGTCGATGTAGAACGTGAAACGGGGCGGAATGAAGAAGAAATTGTAGGCGAGGAAACACAGCACCACCGCGACGATCGCGGTCGCCATCCGGGTGCGCGCGGCGACCACGAGGACGGCGACGATGAAGAACATCGACAGATCGCCGAGGCCGAGCCAGCGTTCGGCGAGCGCAGCCGCGATCACGGCCAGCGTCGAGCACAGCAGCGCGAAGCCGACTTCGGCGGGACGCATCGCGTCACCGGGATCGGCCCGGGAACGCCGCGCCTGGGCGCGCGCCTCGGGCGGACTGACGATGGTCAGCTCGTAATGCGCGCCGCGCGAGAGCAGTTGCTGGGTGATGGTGCGGTTGAAGATCCTGGCGATCGGGCGTTCACGGGTACGTCCGACGATGATGCTCGACGCACCGATCCGCGCGGCATGGTCGAGCAGCGCAGCGACCACGCCGGCGCCGTGCAGAATCTCGGAGCCGCCGCCGAGCCGACGCGCCAGCGCGAACGCTCGCTCGATCTCCGTCCGTTCCTC
>JBIJAD010000339.1:0-4463 GCA_044345955.1 Lysobacteraceae bacterium | reverse complement strand
AACACCCTCGCAAGTCCCTTCAACCACATCGTCAGGAGAGTTCGCACATGTCGCTCGAACAAGGTCTTCAGAAAGCAATGACCGGCGTCCCGGAATGCATCGCCGCCGGTTTCATCGATCTCGCGTCCGGCATGCTGCTCGGCGTGAAGACCGTCGATTCGCATCCGTCCGAAGTGATGGACCTGCTGGCGGCGGCCACGTCCGATCTGTTCCAGGGCACCAACGTGACCATGATCGAGCAGATCTTCAAGAAGGCCCGCGGCCTGCCGCAGAACGATCACCACTACTTCCAGGAAATCATCGTCAACAGCGACAACCTGGTGCACGTGTTCGTGCGCGGCAAGGCGCATCAGAATTACGTGGCCTGTTTCGTCTGCCGCCGTTCGACCAATCTGGGCATGGCCCTGACCAAGGCGCGTGCGGCGATGCCGGAACTGGAATCGCTGGTCTGACCCGTCCGCCGCGGGAGCGACGGCCGTGGGCCGCGCTCCCGCCAGGCGTCTTTCGTCAACGCGATTCAAGGAGAACGACATGCAGGCAACTTCCAGCGTCATGGACATGCACGCCAGCCGCCTGCGCAGCGTGCTGCGCGCACTGCAGGTTTCGCAGCCGGAGATCGAAGCCGCCGCGGTGATCTCCAGCGACGGCCTGATCGTCGCCTCGGTGCTCGGCCCGCAGACCGACGCCGATCGCTACGCCGCGATGTGCGCAGCGCTGCTGGCGCTGTCGGAGCGCGCCTCGCGCGAAGCCCAGCGCGGCGATCTGCAGATGGTGCTGGTGCAGGGCGATCAGGGCGCGATGCTGCTGGTGCGCGCGATCGACGACCAGGTGCTGGCGGTGGCGGCCAGCCCGAAGGCGAACCTGGGCATGGTTTTCAACCTGGCGCGCAAGACCGCCGCCGCCCTGCCGTCGCTGCACGGCAGCGCGGGCTGAACCCGCATCTTCGAGCCGTCCTTCCGCATCCACCGGAGCCCGTCATGCCCCGCATCGAATATCAGGGTTGCAGCATCGAGTCGCGTCCCGGCGAAACCGTGCTCGACGCCTGCCTGCGTCAAGGTGTGGACCTGCATTTTTCCTGTCGCGGCGGCTCCTGCCACAACTGCCTCTGCCATTGCGTCGAGGGCGAACTGCCGACCCGCGCGCAGCGCGGCATCCGGCCCGAACTGGCCGCCAAGCGTTATTTCCTGCCCTGCGTCTGCGTGCCGCTGGGCGACCTTCGTTTCGAACGCCCGCGACCGGAGGACATGACGACGCGGGTGGTCCTGCACTCGCGCGAATGGCTCGCCCCCGATGTCTGCCGGGTGCGGCTTGAGCCCTGCGTCGTATTCGATTACCGGCCGGGCCAGTCCATCGAAGTCCTGCGCGACGACGGCACCGCGCGCCACTATTCGATCGCCAGCCATCCGTTGCGCGATCCATGGATCGAACTCCACGTCAAACGGGTGCCGGGCGGCGCGGTGAGCCCGTGGCTGTGCGAGACCCTGGCGATCGGCGACGAGCTCGACGTCCGCGGCCCTTCCGGCGGTTTCGTCTACGACGCCGAGCACCCGCAGCAGCCTCTGCTGTTCGTGGTCACCGGCACCGGCCTGGCGCCGGCGTTGGGCGTCATCGTCGAAGCGCTGGAGCGCGGCCACGCCGGGCCGATCCATCTGTATCACGGCAGCCGCCGCGTCGAGGGCCTGTACCTGCACGGCGAGCTGCGCGAGCTCGCGGGGGAACATCCCACGCTGCACTACCATCCCTGCCTGTCGTCGCTGGATGTCGATCGCGGTCGCGTGCATGCCGGCCGCGCCCACGATATCGCCGCCGCGCGGCATCCGGATCTCGCCGGCTGGCGGGTGTATCTCGCCGGGCTGCCGGCGATGGTGACCACCGCCGCGGCGCAGTTCCGCGCGCAGGGCGTGGCCGAATCGGATCTGGTGATCGACGCCTTCGAAGCCTTCGCCGACCGCCGGCTTTCCCGCACGGTCGCGGCGCATGTTCCCGAGAAGGCGGCGCCGCCGGCGCGCGAGATGGCGCCGCCGCCGCCCGATCCGGAGCTGTGGGCCGCGCTCGGCGAAGGCGCACGGCTGATGCCGATCCTGGAGGAGTTCTACGCGCAGGTGTTCGAGGACCCGCTGCTCTCGCCCTTCTTCCAGGGCAGCACCCGCCAGCGCGCGATCGAGAAGGTCTATTCCTTCCTGCATCAGGTCTTCACCGGCAAGAAGGTCTATTTCGGCGATCGCCCGCGCAACGCGCATCACTGGATGACGATCTCCAACCAATTGTTCGATTACCGCGAGGACATGTTCTTCGCGGTGGTACGCCGGCACGGGCTGCCGGAACCGCTGATCGCGCGCTGGCGCGAAATGCAGGAACGCTACCGCGCCGAGATCGTCAAATCGCGGCCCTGGCCCAAGGTCGTGGACGGCGTGGCCTTCCCGCTCGACGGCTTCGACACCCTGGTGATCGACGAGGGCTCGATCTGCGATGGCTGCGCCGGCGAGATCCGCGCCGGCGACACGGTGCGCTATCACGTGCGTCTGGGGTCGACCTATTGCCCGGACTGCGCCGAACTCGGCATGCGGACGGCCACGGGCCGGGCCTGAGCGCAGTGCTTCCCGCGGCGAGCCCCGACTTCGGGCGGGGCTGCTAGACTCCGGACATGTCCGCGACCCTCATCGCCGTGGTTTTCGCGCTGGCGCTGGGCCATCTCGCGCCCGGCTTCGCCGCCCTCGTGCGTCGCCACGAACCCTTCGCGGCCTGGTTGCAGTGGCTGTCCGCGCGCATCGGCGAACGCGCGCGCGGCTGGACCGTGCCGCTCGCCGTGCTGCCGCCGCTCGCGTTGATCGGCGCGCTGCAATACCTGCTGGATTCGCCGCTGGCCGGTGCGCTCGGGCTGCTGCTGGGGATCGCCGCGCTGTTCTACGCCTGGGGTCCGCGCGATCTGGACACCGATGTCGCTGCGATCATCCACGCCCCCGACAGCGAGGCGCGCCGCGCCGCCGTGGCTCGGCTCGGGCCGGTGACCACCTCGGGCCTCGGCGAATCCGCGCAACTGGTCGAAGGTGTGTTCGCCAGCGCGCTGCGGCGCTGGTTCGGCGTGTTGTTCTGGTTCCTGCCGCTGGGCGCGGCCGGCGCGCTGCTCTATCGGCTCGCGGCCGAAGCCGCCGAAGGCGCCACCGCCGAATCGCTGCCGGCGCCCGTGCGCGAAGGCGCGCGCCGGCTGTTCGCCCTGCTCAACTGGCCGGTGGCGCAGGCGGTGACGTTCTCGTTGGCGCTGGTCGCCAACTTCGACACCGTGCTCGGTGCCTGGCGCGAACACGGCGGTAGCGCTGCGCGTCTGGAGCACGCCTATCTCGGCGCCGCCGCCCGCGCCAGCGTGCGCTGCGAAGTCGCGGAGGAAGCGCAGGAACTGATCGAGGAAGGCGCCAGCCCCGGCAACGCCTGGGTCCAGCTCGGCGAAATGCCCGAACTGCGCGACGCGATGAGCCTGGTGTGGCGCATCCTGCTGCTGTGGCTCGCCGTGCTCGCCCTCTTCGTCGTGGCGGGGTGGGTGAGTTGATGCGCTTGCGCGGCACTGCCGCGCGCGTCAGCGAACGCCCCGCCCGCAACGCACCTTCGGTCACGTTGGAAGTGATGCCGCGCGGGCGGCTTGCATGAATGAAGCAGCGGTGATGTCGCGCTTTTCGAATGCAGCGGGCCGGGCGTTCCGAAGCCCACACCACACCGCCATGGACGGCATCGCCGTATGTCCGACCATGACGACGCTTGCGCGGCACTGCCGCGCGCGTCAACGAACGCCCCGCCCGCAACGCATCTTCGGCCACGGTGGAAACAATGCCGCGCGGGCGGCCGGCGAGCGTGACGCGGCGGTGTTGCATCGTGTTTCGATCGCATACGGGCCGGGCGCTCCGTAGCCCGCACCACACCGCCATGGACGGCATCGCCGTATGTCCGACCATGACGACGCTTGCGCGGCACTGCCGCGCGTGCCCATGTGGGAGCGACGCCAGTCGCGACCGCCCGCAGCAACTGCATCCGCAGTCCGGTCGCGACTGGCGTCGCTCCCACATTCGTCGGCGGTCGCTGCCTACAGTCGCGACAACACCGACTGCGTCGGTTTCGCGAGATTGAGCGTGTAGAAATGCAGCGACGGTGCGCCGCCGGCGATCAGGCGGCGGCAGAGGTCGGCGACCAGGTCTGCGGCGAATTCGCGGATGCCCTCGGCGTCGTCGCCGAGGGCCTGCATGCGTTTGCCGATCCAGCGCGGGATCTCGGCGCCGCAGGCGTCGGAGAAGCGCTTGAGCTGGGCGAAATTCGAGATCGGCATGATCCCGGGAATGATCGGAATCTCCACGCCCAGCCGACGCACGTCGTCGACGAAGCGGAAATACGCATCGGCGTTGTAGAAATACTGGGTGATGGCGGCGTCGGCGCCGGCCTCGACCTTGGTCCGGAAATGCTGCAGGTCGGCAAAGGCG